>JAYRLJ010000295.1:0-4152 GCA_041905305.1 Hylemonella sp.
CGCCGTACACGCCTTCGCCGCTGCCGAGGTTGCTGGCCGTATTGGCTTCGCCACCGCTGGGTGCTGCGACACTGATGGTGATCTCGGTTCCGGTCTGGGTGATGGTGACGTTGCTGCCAGCCTTGAGGCTGCGGAATTGCAGATCTGCGCCGACCTCACCCGAGAATACTTGGCCTGCACCGCCGCCAAGATTGCTGGCCGTCTTCGTAAAGCTCTGTGCGTTCACCCATGTCTGTGTGGCAAAGCCTTGGGCGTTCACCCATGTCTGTGTGGCAAAGCCTTGGGCGTTCACCCATGTCTGTGTGGCAAAGCCTTGGGCGTTCACCCATGTTTGCGTCGCAAACCCCTGCGCATTCACCCAGCTCTGGGTGGCGTAGACCACCGAGGCGTCCACCAGCAGGGTGATTGCGGCGGTGTCGGAGACCTCGAACACGGCGCGGATGATCAGTTCCTTGGCCGAGCCTTCGGCCAGCACCGGCTTGTAGCTGGTCGGGAAGTTGCCGTAGGCGATCAGGTCATCGGCATCGTCGTACAGCCCCATCTCGCGGATGGTCCAGCCGCCGACCTCGGGGGCCAGCACAGTTTCGGCGACCAGCCAGTTGGGGTTCTCCGGATCCACGGTGACCGAGCTGAGTGCTTGCCGGTGCACCTCGTTGTACAGCGCAGCGCGGCCTTCGGTGGGGGTGACCGGCGCACCGCCGCCGTCGCCCAGCGCCATCTGGGTGAGGTTGACGGTGGCACCACCGGCTAGATGCGCGGCCACCTTGGACTGGCCGGTGGCGGTGAGCAGCATGTAGTAGGCGGTCATGGTCAGTAACCCGATCCATTGGGGAGGATGGCCACCACCGACGCGCCGCCATCGAGGGACACCATCACCACGCTGATCTGGTCGATCGGGAACGTGCTGGCCAGCGGATCACCGCCATTCCAGCCCCAATTGCCAGCGTCCAGCATCGGGATCGTGACGGCAGGCGAGACCGCCACGTTGGCGGCCGATGGCATCCAGCGCGGCGCACATAGGCTGGTCGCGGTCAGTGGTGGCTCCTCAACCGTATTGGTGTAGTAGCCGGTGATTTCGATCGCGGTAACGCTGGCCAGCGCGCCCGTTTTGGCGATGCCGAAACCGCCACTGCCACCGCGATCGAACCCGTTCACGCCCACCGGTGTCATCGTCAGCGGGGTGGTGGCCACGCTGCCGGATTCGTCAACCAGTGCGTCGCACTGGGTCACATCGAGGGATGCCCAGGCGGAATCCACATTTTCCGGATCGGCGCAGACGATGTTAATGGAGACCTCCACCAGGCCATCCGCATCCGGGGTGATGTCGATTTCCCAGGTGACGCTGTTGCTGCCCTGCATGATCGGGAACAGGGCGCCATTCACGTCCAGCAGGAAGATGCCGGCAGCGGCAACGCCGCCGTCGGTCTTGATGATGTCAAGCAGGACCGTGGCGGTGCCACGCAAGCGGGTTGCGATTTGCACCGGCAAGGTGCGCGAAAGAATCAGGCCAGTGGACATCAGATTCAGCCTCCACCCGTGGTGAGTTCAACATTTCCCGAGACGATCGCACTGGAAAGCGGATCCCTATCGGGCAGGGAATCCGCCACGCCATCCGGTGGCAGCAGGTTCATCCACGTGCCGCTGGGCGCGCCTGTGGGCACGTCGGCCCAGGTGGCGCCGCCGCTGGTCTTGGTGACCACTTGCCCGACCGTTCCGCCACTGGGGATGCCTTCGCCTGGCGCGCCATCGGCACCATCTGCACCATCAGCGCCGTTGGTGCCATTGGTGCCGTTCAAGCCATCCGCACCTTTCAGCGAAATCACCGCGCCGCTGCTGTCCTTGGCTGCTGGCAGGCCGGTGGCATCGTCCACGAACAAGGTGGCGTAGCCAGCGGGTGGCGTGGGCACCGCCGAGGCGGTGCTGCGTTTGAAGCTGATCATGCGGCGATCTCCAGCAGGTTGCCCTCGACGATGAGCGTGGCGCCCTCGCCAAGAACGATGGGAAGTACGAACAGCGCTTGGGTGTTGGCAGGCACGGTGAAGCTCTTGCCGTCCGGGATGAACGTGGGCACGAAGGCGGGTGGGCGCTGCGCGGCGGCCAGCACGCCATCGTCATCGAGCGTGGCAAGGCCGCCCGGCACCCCGATGGCGAAGCTGGCATCGTTGCTGGTGAGCTGGGAGACGCCATACACGCTGCCGCCATCGCTGGCGGGGCGCGGGTCCAGTTGGTCCAGGCGTTTGGACGTGGTCATCAGCTATCCAGCCTCAGTTGGTCGCCGCTGGTCAGCAGCAGGGGGGCGTCGGTGCGCAGCAGCAGCACGGGCACTTGCCCGCCGGGTGGGTACACCGTGGTGATGTCGTGTTCCATCAGCGCGCAGCCGATGTAGCCGCTGCCGGTGGCGTCGAGCTGGGTGAGGGTGTACGGATCCACGCGCACGGTTTCGCCGGCCAGCATGGTGCCGCCGACGTAGAACGCGCCTTGCACGCCGGCGCGCAGGCGGATGTAGCGCAGGTGGCTGCGGGTGTTCTTGGCGGCCATCGCCACAGCTTCGATGCCGTTCCACAGCCCGGCCTCGATCGGCTGTCCGCCGAGGTCGGCGGTGAGGCCGAAGGTGTAGGGCGCGGCGGGCGGGGTTTCCTGGTGCCATTCCAGCAGGGTGATGGTGTAGCCGATCGCGCCCAGGGCGTCGCGCATCGCGCCGACGGTGCCTTTGTAGCGGTGCACGTTGTAGCTGGCGCGGATCGCGCCGCGCTTTTGCGCCTCGCTCCAACCGCTGTCCCATTCGTCCACGCTCAATGCCCACGCCAGCCAGGGCAGGTGGGTGGCGGGGCAGGTGTCGGGGTTCCACATCGGCCGGCACATCGCCGGTGGCGTGGCCAGCCGCGCGGTGGCTTGCGCCTGCGCCACTTCGGCGCTGCTGGCGTTGGGTGGCAGTAGGTGGGCAGGGCTACTCATCGAAGCCGCCCACGGTGATGGTGTGGCCGGTGCAGTAGGCGGCCTGCTGCGCGGTGATCACCAGATCGGCGGCGGGCAGGGTGAGCGCCACGTTCTGCACGCCGGCGGTACACAGCGCGGCGATCAGGCCGGCGCGGGTGATGTCTCGCCCCAGCCGGTGGTTGTCGTCCACGAAGGCTTGCAGGCGGGCGGTGGCGTCGGCCAGCACCACGGCGGAATCGGGGCCGGGGTAGAGGGTCAGCACCGCGTCCACGGTGAAGGGGACGATGGCGGCGCTTTGCACCGTCACCATGTCGGTGAGCGGGCGCACGCGCTCGGCGTTCAAGGCGTTGCTGACCGCCACCAGCAGATCCGGCACGGCGGTACCGTCGGCGTCGCGCGCCAGCACGCTGACCACCACATATCCCGGCGTGGGGCTGTACACGCTGGCATCCAGCACGCGGCCATCCGCGCCGAGGCTGTGGAACAGGTACGCGCCATCGGGGCCGGCGGTGGAAAACCCCTCGAAGGCCAGCTGCACGCGGCGGCGCAGGTCGGTGTCTGATTCCAGCACCGGCGGCAACGGCAGCGGCAATGCCAGTGGATCGCCCGGGTCGATCACCAGCCGCGCCACGTTGTAGCGGGCGGCGATTTGATCGAGGTCACTGCCCACGGCGTAGGCCAGGGTGACGGCCTTGGCCGATTCGTTCACCCGCTGGCGCAGCAGTAGCTCGCGGTAGGCGCAGACTTCCAGCAGCTTGTAGGCCGGGTCGGATTCCACCAGCGCATCGAAGGCGGGCAGGCGAGCGCGCAAGTCCGCCAGCATGGCGGCAAGGATGGTCTCGAAGTCCAGCGGCTCCACCACCGCCGGAAACGGCAGGCGCGAGAGGTCAACGGCGGTGAAGGTGCCCGGCATGTCGCCATGGTCGCGGGCGGGTGCGGATCGGTGCTAGGTGGATGCGGGTGTTACGGGCCGGCTTACATGCGCCGCGAGAAAGGCCTCGCCACACAGCTGGTGAAAATAAAGGAAGGCGGTTACAGGTGCTTGAACACCTGGCACCGACGAACACGCAAGTCCAGCTTGCCAGCCCGCCTTCGAGCCTCCCTGCCACGTCGACGCAGCGAGGGGAGCCTATACATGGCGCCCATTTTGTACAAGTCTGGACAATCGATGCAAAAGCCCTTATTCCCATGGCCGGGCGGCAAGCGCCGGCTGGC
>JAYRLJ010000296.1:0-4152 GCA_041905305.1 Hylemonella sp.
CCACGCTGGCCAGCAAGAACTACCTGGGCAAGGACTGCACCGTCTGCCATCAGGTGCCAGAAGGCACCGTGCTGGGTGCGGTGAGCATGAAGGTCTCGCTCGACCACGTGAACCAGGGCCTGGCCGAGCAGCGCACCAAGTCCATCCTCGCGGCCTTTCTCACCAGCATCCCGGTGCTGCTGCTGATCTACCCCTTCATCCGTCGCGTGGTCACGGTGCCACTGGCCGGCGGGGTGGACGCCGCGCGCGCCATCGCCACCGGCGACCTGACGCAGCAGATCCAGGTGAGCTCCAGCAACGAGGTGGGCGACCTGCAGCAGGCCCTGCGCGACATGAACGACAGCCTGACACGCATCGTCGGCCAGGTGCGTGCAGTCACCGACGAGATCTATGCCGCGGCCAACGACATCTCGGAACACAACACCGAGTTGACGGACCGCACCGAGCAGCAGGTCGGCACGCTGGAGCGCACCGCACAGTCCATGCACCGGCTCACTGCCATGGTCAACCGCAACGCGGACGATGCGCAGCGCGCCAACCAGCTGGTGACGGCGGCTTCGGAAGTCGCCATCAAGGGCGGCGGCGTGGTGTCCGAGGTGGTGCGCACGATGGAGTCGATCGACAGCTCCTCCAAGCGCATTGGCGACATCATCGGCGTCATCGACGGCATCGCCTTCCAGACCAACATCCTGGCGCTCAACGCCGCGGTGGAAGCCGCGCGCGCCGGCGAACAGGGGCGCGGCTTTGCCGTGGTGGCCGCCGAGGTGCGCAGCCTGGCCCAGCGCTCGGCCGAGGCGGCGCGCGAGATCAAGGCGCTGATCGACGATTCGGCCGAGCGCGTGCAGACCGGCAGTGCCCTGGTGCACCAGGCCGGCGCCACGATGAAGGAGATCGTGGAGAGCATCCAGCACGTGACGCAGATCATGAGCGGCATTGCCGTCGCCAGCGCCGAGCAGATGGCCGGCATCGGCCAGGTCAACCAGGACATCGACGGCATGAACGCCGCCACGCAGCAGAACGCCGCCATGGTGGAACAGGCGGCCGCCAACGCCCGCTCGCTGCAGGAACAGGCCGGTCATCTGGAGCGCGTGGTGCGCACCTTCAAGCTGCAGGCACAGGACCGGGCCTTGACGCTGCCGCCGCCCGATGCCGGCTAACAACCCTGCAACGCACTCGGTTGCTCCACCGCCGTGGCGCAAAACCGGGGCTTTCGCGCATCATGGTGGCCATGGCCACCCCACCGAACAACCCGTTCAACCGTCGCTTGGCTGACGGGGTGCGCCGCCATGGTTTTCGCAAGTGGTACGAGCGCGAACTGCTGTCCAGTCACGCCCATCTGCTGCTGACGGTGCTGTGCTGCATCGGGCTGATGGGATCGCTGGAACTGTTCTCGGGCGGCACGCTGGCGGAAAAGCTGGTCGATGTCGCCATGGTGCTGGCCAGCGCCGGCATCGGCCTGTGGGCCCTGCGGCGCTACCTCTATCTGCTGAACCACGCGGAGGCGGTCGCCAACCAGGCCGACTGCCCGGCCTGCGGCGCTTATGCCCGCTTCGACGTCGTGGGCGAGGACCCGCGCAGCAGCCAGGTGCGGGTGCGCTGCCGCCAGTGCAGCCGCGCCTGGACCATCGAGGAATGAGAGGCTGTCCTTAGCGGAGCTGGCTGCGCACCCAGGCAGCGATCTGCGCCGGTGACGTCATGGCCCCGGGCTGGCGCGCCACCTCACGGCCGCCAACGAACAGCGCCAACGTCGGGATGCTGCGGATGTTGAAACGCGCCGCCAGGTTCTGCGCCTCTTCAGTGTTGACCTTGGCCACGCGGACCTGGGGCTCCAGCTGACCGGCGGCCTGCTCGTAGGCCGGCGCCATCATGCGGCAAGGGCCGCACCACGGCGCCCAGAAGTCCACCAGCACCGGAATCTCGTTGCGGGTGACGTGGCGCTCAAAACTGCCCTCGTCCAGCTCCAGCGGATGGCCGGTGAACAGCGGCTGGTGGCACTTGCCGCAATCGGGCGCCTTGCCCAGATCGGCCACCTGGACGCGGTTGGTGGTGTGGCAGTGCGGACAGACGATGTGGCGCGTATCAGTCATGGTGAACCCTTTCTTCCCCTTGAGATAGGGGTGAGGGTATACATTTCAAGCCCGCCTACAGCAGCCGGGCGACGCCGGCGGCCACCAAGCTCAGGATGATCGTTGTCGTGACGGGAAGGTTGAACTGCCGGCCGAACAGCGTGAAGTTCAGATCACCCGGCAGGCGGCCGAAGCCGATCTTGCGGAACCAGGGCGTGAAGGCGTTGATGATCAGCAGCGCGAAAAAGACAACGAGGAGCCAGCGGAACATGGGGCGTGACCGATCTACAGCGTGTGGGTGCGGTCACCCGCGGAAAAACCGAGCGCGGCCCAGGGCTCGCCGGTGGTGAAACCGATCACCTTGAACAGCTCGCCCATCTCGTGCTCCATCAGCAGCTTGCTGGCCTGGGCGCGCGCGGCCAGGTCAACCTGTTCCATGCGCTGCGCCAGGCCACAGTTGAGCAGGAAGCGCGCCTGCGAGGTGTAGCCCAGTACACCCAGGCCAGCGTCCTGCGCCGCCAGCGCCACGCCGGTGAAGTTGACGTGGGCGGTGATGTCCTTCAGGCCCACATCGACCAGCGGATCGGCATCGGCCTGGTGGGCGCGGTGGCACATCACCGTGCCCATGTGGCGCTGCGGGTGGTAATACTCGCGCTCGGGGAAACCGTAGTCGAGGAAGAACGCAGCGCCCTGCGTCAGCTTGTCGGCCAGCGTGCGGACAAAGGCCTCGGCCTGTGGGTGGATCTCGGTCAGGTAGTCGTGCTGGCCTTCGATGGCCAGCGGCGGACGCAACTCGGTGGGGCGGTCCTGCCAGCCGAAGCGGCCCTGCCCCCAGGCCACACCGCGCTCATGCCACACGCCCCCCACACGCGCCAGCAGCTTGACCGGCATGGCGTCCAGCACCTCGTTGCCGACCACCACGCCCTGCAGGGCTTCGGGCAACTCACTGACCCAGTGCACCCGCTCGCCAAAGGCTCGCAAGGTCTGCTGCTGGCGTGCGCGCAGCGCGCCCGAGAGGTCGACGATGGTGTAGCGGTCCACCGGCACACCCTGCGCGTCCAGCGCCTGCAGCAGCTGCAGCGCCAGCGCACCGGAGCCGGCACCGAACTCCCACAGCGCGCGCGTACCGGTGTGGTGCAGTGCCTCGGCAACTTGCACGGCCAACGCCTGGCCGAACAGCGGCGACAGCTCGGGCGCGGTGACGAAGTCACTGCCCGAACCGGGCATGAGGCCGAGCTTGCGCAGGTCGTTGGCGTAGTAGCCCAGGCCCGGCGTGTAGAGGGCCTGGGCCATGAAGTCGTCGAAACCGATCCAGCCGCCGGCGGCCTCGATGGCTTGCACCATGCGGGATTGCAGGGCGGTCGTTAAACTGTCGGGTGTTGTCATCTCCCTGGATTGTCCCCGAATGTCTTCCCCTGATTCCAAGCGCACGGTGCTCGTCACCGGCTCGGCCAAGCGGCTGGGTCGGGAGATCGCGCTCGCGCTGGCCGGTGCTGGCTGGCAGGTGGCGGTGCACTACCGCGGCTCGGCGGATGACGCTATGAAAACCGTAGCTGACTGCACCCATCTGGCGGGTGCTGCAGCCGCTTTTGATGCCGATCTGGCGGACGAGGCGGCGGTGCGCGCGCTGCTGCCACGCGTCATCAGCCACTTCGGCCAGGTGGACGCGGTCATCAACAGCGCGGCGATCTTCGAACACGACAGCGCGGCCAGCTTCAGCTTTGCCGCCATGGAGCGCCACCTGCGCTGCAACACCGGCGCGGCCATCCTGCTGGCACAGGCGCTGCATGCGCATGTGCAGGCACGCGGCGCCCGCGGGGCCGTGGTCAACCTGTTGGACCAGAAGCTCTGGAACCAGAACCCGGACTTCCTCAGCTACACCTTGTCGAAAGCCGCGCTGGAGGCCGCCAACACCATGCTGGCGCAGGCGCTGGCACCCGCGGTGCGGGTGGTGGGAGTGGCCCCGGGTCTGACGCTGACCAGCGACTACCTGACACCGGAGAAGTTCGCCGCCCTGCACCAGCTTTCGCCACTCGGCCGCTCGTCCACCCCGGGCGACGTGGCCGCAGCGGTGAAATTCGCGCTG
>JAYRLJ010000009.1:0-10694 GCA_041905305.1 Hylemonella sp.
GAAGGCAATCTGCTGCTTCACCAGCATCTGGTCCAGCACCGTGCGGGGACCGCGGTTGCCGCGGCCGATGGCGCCGGTGACAGTGAGCAGGCCGGGCCCACCGGCACCGCGCCGCGCGGGTGCGGCCAGCGTGGGCGCGGCGACGGCCGACGCGCCGAGGGCGGTCAGGAAATGGCGTTTCTTCATGCGGTACCTCCTTGCATCAGGCCCGTGGGCCCGGACGTATGATTCTGTCTCGAACCACCGCGGAGCGTCAGCCGACGTCCCGCCCCCCTGGAGACACCGGGTTTCAAGCACATGCCAGCCACTCAGAAGCCCCTGCCGTACCTGACCACCGGCCAGCGCATCGTCATCGTGCTCAGCGCACTGGTGATGCTGATGCTGGGACTGACGTACCAGGAACGTGCCGCCCGCTTTGACGCATCGCAACGCGCGCTGGCCCGCACCACCAGTGCCGAAGTGGCCAACCAGGTGGCGTTCATCCTGACCGAACGACAGCGGCTGGTACGGCTGTTTGCCGAAGACCACCTGGCCATGCTGCAGCGCCTGCAGCGCGAGCCGGACAGTGCCGCTCCCTACGAGGCGCTGGAGCGCAGCCTGCGCCGCAGCTTCCCGGATTTCTTCGCCGCCACCATCACGGATGAGCAGGGCAAGCCACTCATTGCAGACTTTGAAGGTTACATCGGTGGAATCTGTCTGGAGGACATCCGCACCTATGCCCGCACCGGCCAGTACGCGGCGCGCATTCATCCCAACAACCACGCCTACCATTTCGACATCATGGCCGACTGGCCCAGCGCCAACGGCCGCACCAACATGTTGATGGTGAGCTTCGCCCCCACGGAGCTGGGCAAGATGCTGCGGGCCATCGAACCGGCCGGCCATCAGTTGATGCTGATCTCGGCCAGCGAGCCGCCGCTGATCGAAGTCACCGCCCAGGGTGCGCGTGATCGCACCCCGCGCACCGATTACCGCCTCACGGCCGACGAGCTCAAGCAGCTGCTGGTGCGCCAGCCGGTGGCGCACAGCCAGTGGAGCGTGGCCGACTTCCTGCGGCCCGAGTTCGAGGCCGAATTCACCCAGCGCAACCGCTGGGCCCTGCTGCTGGCGCTGCTGGCCGTGGCGCTGGTGACGGGCGCCGCGCTGGTGCTGCTGCGCCGCGAAGAACGCCAGCGCCAGATGGCCGAGCGTGCGCGCGAGGAGCTGTTTTCGGTGGTGACACACGAGATGCGTACGCCGGTCACCGCCCTGTCGGGCACGCTGGCGCTGCTGGGCAATGGCGTGCTGGGTGAATTGCCGCCGCCGCTCAAGAGCAGCCTGCCACTGCTGGAACGCAATGCCGAGCGGCTGCGCCGGCTGATTGACGACCTGTTGGACTCGCACCGCATTGAAGCGGGCCAGCTCCCGCTGGAGAAGAAGGATCTGGATCTGGCACAGAGCGTGCAGGAGTCCCTGACCCAGCTGCGCGACTACGCCCAGGAGAGTGCGGTCACCCTGGCATTCACACCGCCCGAGGCGCCGGTGTGGGTACATGCCGACCCGCTGCGCCTGCAGCAGATCAGCGCCAACCTGATCTCCAATGCCGCCAAGTTCTCGCCGCGCGGTGGCACGGTGCGTGTGTGCATCCAGCACGCCGAGCCGGGCATGGCGCGCGTGTGCGTGCGCGACGACGGCCCGGGCATTGCGGCCGACTTCCGGCCGCGTGTGTTCGAGAAGCTCGCACGTGGCATGGCCCAACCCAACCGGCCGATTGCCAGCACCGGCCTGGGCCTGAGCATCGTCAAGGCACTGGTGGAGGCGCACGGCGGGCGCGTCGGCTTCGAATCCACCGAGGGCCAGGGCTCGACCTTCCACTTCGACCTGCCGACCGTGCCGGCACCGGCTACCGGCCGCTGATACCGCTTCGCGCACACCGCGCCCTTGCCACCGCCGATGAGTTCCGCCCCGCCGCTGCCGCGCCGCATCGCCCACCTCGACATGGATGCGTTCTACGCCTCGGTCGAGCTGCTGCGCTACCCGCAGCTCAAGGGCCTGCCAGTGGTGATTGGAGGCGCACGGCGCAAGCCGGATGACGCGCTGCTGCAGCAGTACGCGGACCGCCCGCTGTCGGAGATTCCGGTGACGGCGTTTCCGCTGCTGAAAGACTACGCCGGGCGCGGTGTCATCACCACCGCCACCTATGCAGCACGCCAGTTCGGCGTCGGCTCGGCCATGGGGCTGATGAAGGCGGCCAAGCTGTGCCCGCAGGCCGTCCTGCTGCCGGTGGATTTCGATGAGTACCGCCGCTACTCGCGTCGCTTCAAGGACGTGATCACCGAGATCGCGCCGGTGATGGAGGACCGCGGCGTGGACGAGGTCTACATCGACTTCACCGCAGTGCCGGGCGGCCAGCGCGAAGGGGGGCGCACGCTGGCGCGACTGATCCAGAAGAGCATCTTCGAGGCCACCGGCCTGACCTGCTCGATTGGCGTGGCACCCAACAAGCTGCTGGCCAAGATGGCGAGCGAGTTCAACAAGCCGAACGGCATCTCCGTCGTGCTGCCCCAGGATCTGCAGGCGTTGATCTGGCCGCTGCCGTGCCGCAAGATCAACGGCATCGGCCCGAAGACGGACGCCAAGCTGCAGGCCGAGGGCATCCACACCATCGGCGAGCTGGCGGCACGCGAACCGGCCTGGCTGCTCGAGCGCTTCGGCAAGAGCTACGGCGCCTGGCTGCATGAGGCCGCCTGGGGCCGCGACGAGCGGCCGGTGGTGACCGAGAGCGAGCCGGTGTCGGTGAGCCGCGAGACCACCTTCGAGCGCGACCTGCATGCGGTGCGCGACAAGGCGGAACTCGGGGCCATCTTCACCGCCCTGTGCGAGCGCGTGGCGGCTGATCTGCAGCGCAAAGGTTACGTGGGCAAGACCATCGGCATCAAGCTGCGCTACGACGACTTCAAGAGCGTGACACGCGACCAGACCATCGAGCACCACACGGCCGATGCCAAGGCGATCCGCCAGGCCGCCGGCCAGTGCCTCAAGCGCGTGGACCTGACACGCCGGCTGCGCCTGCTGGGTGTGCGCGTGGGTTCACTGCTGCGCGCCGATGACGACGCAGCATCAAAACAGGCTCCAGCACAGACGGATAGAGCACAAGCCGCTATGAATTCAGGAGCAAATACCCCCTCGCTGTTCTGAACAGCCGCGCTCGGTCGGGTAGGCTTGACAAGGCCTGACGCCAAACTTACATTGAACCTTCGCCCCGGGAGGTTTCCATGGATCGACCCCTCACGCTGACGGAGATGCAGCGCATCCACAAATGGCTGGTGGCCCATCGGCAGGAGCATCCGCTGGAATACCAGCTGTGGGACGCGGTGCTCTGCCTGTGGCTGATGGGGTGGGTCGGCTGGCTGCCGGCGTTTGCGCTGGAGCTGATGTGGGCCTGCCCGCTGTGCCTGCTGGCCAGTTGCGCCCCGCGGCTGTATGTGCGCTGGCGCCGCCACGCGCATCGCCAGCACCGTCTCCGGTGCGACTGGCTGGCTGACCCGGCCTGAGCCCGACTGGGTAAAGTCGGGGCCATGAACACCCTGCACTGCTTCACGCTCACCGTCACCGACCACGTCGCCCACCTGGTGCTCAACCGCGCGGAGGCGATGAACACCATGCACCCGCTGTTCTGGCGCGAGCTCGATGCCGTGCTGACACAGCTGCACGCCGGCAACGCGGCGCGCGCCCTCGTCATCAGCAGCACCGGCAAGCATTTCAGCGCCGGCATGGCCTTGGAGACCTTTGGCAGCGCCCTGCTGGACGACCAGACGCCTGAAGGCCGCGCCGCCGTCTTCGACCTGCTGACCGACATGCAGGCCACCTTCAGCAAGCTGGAGACGCTGCGCATTCCCGTCATCGCGGCCATCCAGGGCGGCTGCATCGGCGGCGCGGTGGACATGGTTGCCGCCTGCTGCCTGCGCTATGCCACGGCGGAGGCCTTCTTCTGCATTCAGGAGATCAACATCGGCATGGTGGCCGACGTCGGCACGCTGCAGCGGCTCCCCAAACTCATGCCGCTGGGTGTGGTGAAGGAGCTGGCCTATACCGGCCGCCGCCTGCCCGCGGCGCAGGCGCTGACTTACGGTCTGGTGAACCAGGTGTTCGAGTCACCCGAAGCCTTGCTGACCGGCGCACTGCAGACCGCGCGCGAGATTGCCGCCAAGCCGCCGGTGGCGATCTGGGGCACCAAGCAGGCGCTGCACTACGCGCGCGACCACGGCGTGGACGACGCACTCAAGCAGATGGGCTGGCTGCAGGGCGCCATCTGGAGCAACCGCCATGTGCTGGAAGCGGTGACGGCGATGAAGGAAAAACGCGGCGGTGACTTCCCGCCCTTGGCACCACTCACCCCCTTCAAGGAAATCTCCCGCTAAGCACGCCATGGACACGACGACCGTGTTCCGCGGCGCACCGAAGTTGTGCGACCATTCCGGTATTGCCCGCGCATTCCTGCGCCCGTGGTCCTAACCGGAGAGCCTTGTCTCATGCTTCCTCTGCCGACTTCTGCCCCGATGAAACCCCGCAGCACCCGCCGCGTCCTGTTGGGGGCTGGCGCCCTGGCTACGGCCGCCCTGCTGAGCGGCTGTGGGCTGTGGCCCAAGGCCTGGACGTCCCAGCCCAAGCCAGCCGAAGCGGCACCGGCGGCCGAAACCGCGCCCTGTCCCGAGACACCGGCCAGTGCCCCGCCGGCACCCGCCGCCGTACCCCAGGCCAACGCGGCGCCGCAGCCCCTGCAAGCCACGCCGGCCCCCCCGCCAACGGCGCAACCGTCCGCTGCCGCACCGGCACCGGCCGCAGCCACCCCACGGCCCCGGCTGACCGCTGCCGATCTGCCCCGTGGCTACTACATCAACGTCGGCCTGTTCGCCGTACCCGACAACGGCATCAATGCGCACCGGAAACTGGAGAGCGCCGGCCTGCCAGCGCTCTCCGACAGCGTGAGCACGCGCAAGGGTGAACTGACCCGGGTACGGGTGGGCCCCTTCCCGACCCGCGCCCAGGCGGACGCGGCGGCGAAGAAGATTCTTGGCCTGCAGCTGGAAGCGGTCGTCTTCCGCCACTGAGGTCCGGCGGGTACCGGGTCGCCCCGACTATTGACGTGCCGTGCGCACGTTGGCCGGCAGTGCCTGCGGGTGGCTGGTGCGCCAGGGGCTGATGTCCAGCCCGCCGCGGCGCGTGTAGCGCGCGTAGACCGACAGCTTGGTCGGCTTGCAGCGCGTCCACAGGTCCATGTAGATGCGCTCGACGCACTGCTCGTGGAACTCGTTGTGGTTGCGAAAACTCACCAGGTACTGCAGTAGCCGGCCCTGGTCGATCTGCGGGCCGCTGTAGCTGATCTGCACGCTGGCCCAGTCGGGCTGGCCGGTCACCAGGCAGTTGCTCTTGAGCAGGTTGCTGGTCAGCACCTCGCTCACCGGCTGCTCGTCGAAGGCGGCGGTCAGCAGTTCCGGGGCGGGTGTGTACTGCGTGCACTCGATGTCCAGCCGGTCGAGGTTGACGCCGTCCAGCTCATGGATGGGCTGCTGGTCGAACAGCTCTGGGGCGACCAGCTGCACGCCCACCGTGCCGCCTTTCTCAGCCCCGCGCCAGGCGGCCTCGCTGAGGTCGGCACGCAGACGCGCCTGCACCTCGGCGGCGTCAGCGAACGTCGTGTTGTTGTAGCTGTTGAGGTAGAGCTTGAAGGACTTGCTCTCGATGATGTTGGGCGTCTCACACGGCACGGTGATGTGCGCCAGCGCCACCTGCGGCTTGCCCCGCGCATTGAGCCAGCTCAGTTCGTAGGCCGTCCAGAGGTCGGCGCCCATGAAGGGCAGCGTGGCGGGCACGCCGATCTCGTCCCGCTTCGACCCGCGCGCGATCGGGTACAGCAGGCTCGGGTCGTAGTGGTCAGCGTAGGCAACTGCCTTGCCGAGCGCGGAGTTCTCAGGCGTGCTCATGCCTGCACCTTGCGACGGAAAACGAGACTGTCCGGCTCGGAAACTGCCGCGTCAAAGGCGTAGCCTTCGAGGTTGAACTTCTCCAGCTGCTTGGGCGTGGTCACGCGCTGCGTGGCGGCGTAGCGCGCCATCAGGCCGCGCGCGCGCTTGGCCAGGAAGCTGATGACCTTGTACTTGCCACCCTTCCAGTCTTCGAACACGCATTCGATCACGCGCGCCTTCAAAGCCTTCTGGTCCACCGCCTTGAAGTACTCCTGCGAGGCGAGGTTGACCACCACCGGCGTCTTGTCGGCCTGCAGGCGTTCGTTCAAATAGTCTGCAATCTGGCTGCCCCAGAACTTGTAGAGGTTGCGGCCCTTGGGGTTCTCCAACGCCGTGCCCATCTCCAGCCGGTAAGGCTGCATCCAGTCCAGCGGACGCAGCACGCCATACAGGCCGCTCAAGATGCAGACATGCGCCTGCGCCCAGGCCAGGTCGTCGGCCTTCAGGGTCTTGGCGTCCAGCCCCTCGTAGACGTCGCCGTTGAAGGCGAGCACCGCCTGCTTCGCATTCTTGGCGGTGAACTTCGGGCTCCAGGCCTGATAGCGCGCGACGTTGAGGCCGGCGAGCTGGTCGCTCAGGTCCATCAGCTCGGCAATCTGCTGCGGTGAGTAGCCGCGCAGGATCTCGATCAGCTCGGCCGACTGCCGGGTGAACAAGGGCTGGGTGTGCGGCACGTCGCCGGCCGGCGTGTCATAGTCCAAGGATTTGGCGGGTGAGAGTAAGAAAAGCATGTTGCGTATCCTGTATCAGGACAATTATCTCGTGGCTGTCGACAAGCCGCCGGGCCTGCTGGTGCACCGCACCGGGCTGGATGCCGGAGAGACGCAATTTGCCGTGCAGCTGCTGCGCGACCAGCTGGGCCGTCCGGTGTGGCCGGCCCACCGGCTCGACAAGGGCACCAGTGGCGTGCTGCTGTTCGCACTCGACGCCGACACCGCCCGCGCGCTGGGCCAGGCTTTCGAAGCACCGGACGTTATTCAGAAAACCTACCTGGCCGTGGTGCGCGGCTGGCCACCCCAAGCTGGCCTGATCGACCACCCGCTCAAGCGCCTGGACGACGATGCCCGCCCGGGCCGCGATGAGGTGCAGGACGCACAGACGCGCTACCGCGCGCTGGAGCATTACGAGTTGCCGCTGCCCTATGGCACCTTCGCCAGCACGCGCTGCGCGCTGGTGGAACTGCAGCCACTCACCGGCCGGCGCCACCAGTTGCGCCGCCACCTCAAGCACATCGCGCACCCCATCATCGGTGACGCCACGCATGGCAAAGGCCCGTTGAACCGCGCGGTGGCCGGCCTGCTGGGCCTGCAGCGGCTGTGGCTGCATGCACGGCGGCTGCAACTGCGCCATCCTGTCACTGGCGCTGCGCTTGACATCGGCGCGCCTGCCGATGCGGACTGGCTGCGATGGCGCCCTCATGCGGTGCCCAATGTCCTATCGGCGCGCACTGGCGCGTTGCATGGCGACTGATCACGCGCGCCGCGTTGGCGCACGTCCGCGCCAAGACCGGGCAACCGCGACCGCGCGTCGCCATCGCGAGGTGCAAGACGCACCGGTAGCAATCGCCACGCACCAACCGAGGGAAAACCCGAAGAACATTCCCGTTTGAAATGTCCCATTGACAGGACAATGAGACCGTTTCACGATGGCGGTCATGTCAGCCGTTCTGCCCATGCCCAAGTACCACCAGATCTATCTGGTGTTGCGTGAGCAATTGCATGAGGGCCGTTTCGAGCACGGTCTGCCCGGCGAGTTTGCGCTGATGGAGGAATTCGGCGTCGCCCGCGTCACCATCCGCCGTGCGCTGCAGCAGCTGGCAACCGAAGGGCTGATCCAGCGTGAGCCGGGGCGCGGCACCCGCCCGCTGGCCAGCCGCGCCAAAAAACCCGAGACCGCCAGCGCCCCGGGACAGCGCGCGCACCTGAGCGGCCTGCTGGAAAACCTGGTCAGCATGGGCCTGCGCACTACCGTGCGCGTGCTCAGCGTCGAGACCGTGACGGCCTCCTCCGCCGTGGCCGAGTCGCTGCAGCTGCGCGCCGGCGCGCCGGTACAGAAGGCCATCCGTGTGCGCAGCACCAAGGCTGGCCCGCTCTCGCACATCACCACCTACGTGCCCGACAGCATTGCCTGCAAGTTCGGCCGCCGGGAACTGGCCAAGAAGCCGATCCTGGTGCTGCTGGAGGAATCGGGCGTCAAGGTCGGTCGTGCGCACCAGACCATCTCGGCCAAGCTGGCCGACGCCGAAGTGGCGCGGCACCTCGATCTGGCCGTGGGCTCGGCCCTGCTGGCCGTGCGCCGTCTGATCTACGACGACCAGGAGCGTCCGATCCAGCTGCTCCACGGTCTGTACCGCCCCGACCGCTACGAATACGAAATGCAGTTGTCCCGCGTTGGCAGCATCGATGCCAAGGTCTGGGTCAGCCAAGAGTTGTCAGCCAAGTTCCATTAACCAAACCAACCTGAAGGAGATCGCCATGAGTACACGTCGTCATTTCATGTCCCAATCCGCTGTGGCCGCATCGGCTCTGGCATTTCCGCTCGTCGGTGGCGCACAGCCCCGCAGCGTCAAGGTCGGGGTGCTGCACCCGGTGACCGGTGCGCTGGCCTACTCCGGCCAGCAATGCCGCCTGGGCGCCATGATGGCCATCGAGGACATCAACAAGGCGGGCGGCATCAAGTCGCTCGGCGGTGCCAAGATCGAGGCCCTGCTGGGTGATGCGCAGTCGCAGCCGCAAGCCGGCGCCGCCGAGGTCGAGAAGATGAACGAGGCCGGCGTGTCGGCCGTGGTCGGTGCCTTCGCCTCCGCCATCTGCCTGGCCACCACGCAGGCCGCCGCCAAGTACAACCTGCCGCACGTGGTGGACGTCGGCGTGGCCGACCAGATCGTCGAGCGCGGCTTGAAGAACACCTTCCGCTTCGGCCCCGGCTACCGCAAGAGCGCCGAGACCGCCGTGGCCAACCTGCACGTGCTCAACACTGCCGCCGGCAAGCCGGCGCGTACCGTGATGATCGTGCACGAGGAATCGCTGTTCGGCACCGGCACTGCCAACCTGCTGGCGCGCGAACTGCCCGGCTACGGCTACGAGGTGAAGGAGATCATCAAGCACGCCAACCCGACGCGCGACTTCAACAACATCGTGCTGCGCATGAAGGCGGTCAACCCCGACATCGTGATCCCTGCCAACTACTACAACGAGTACGCGCTGCTGGTGCGCACCATGCAGCAGCAGAAGGTCACGCCCAAGGCGATCTACTCGGTGCTGGGTGGTGCAGCGTCGAGCTACAAGTTCGTCAAGGAGTTTCCGGAAGCCGCCAACGGCATCATCGACTGCAACCACTGGTTCAACCCGAAGGACAAGCGCTCGGCCGAACTGCGCAAGCGCGTGGAGGCCCAGGGCCAGTTCTTCAGTTACGAGGTGTTCATGACCTACACCGCCATGCGTCTGCTGGCCGATGCGATCGAGCGCGCCAAGTCCACCGACCGCGCCGCCATCATCCAGGCGCTGGAGACCAGCACCTTCTCGGATCACATCATGCCCTACGGCCCGACCAAGTTCGTCAACGGCCAGAACGTGGGGGCTCAGCCGCTGATGACTCAGGTACTGAACAAGGACATCAAGGTCATCATCCCGCGCGAATACCGCGAGGCGGACCCGCTGTTCCCGCTCAAGGCCTGACGCATCCTCCACCCAGGGACATACCGCCCGGACCGGGCCTGTCGATGCATGTCGGCAGGCCTGGGCCGATGGCGTTGAGACCTCATGTTTGATTCCACCATCCTCATCCCCTCGCTGCTCAACGGCGTGACCACCGGAGCGGTCTATGCGCTCATTGCGCTGGGCCTGACGCTGATCTACGGCGTGCTGCACATCATCAACTTCGCCCACGGGGCCTCGCTGATGCTGGCGCTGTATGGCGTCTACCTGCTCAAGGAACGCGCCGGCATCGATCCCTACCTGGCGCTACCGATCGTGGTGCCCGGCATGTTCGCACTCGGCTATGCACTGCAGCGCGTGGTGATCAACCGCGCCAGCCACGGCAAAGACGAGAACATCCTTCTGGCCACGCTGGGCCTGTCGATCATCATGGAAAACGCGGCCCTGCTGGCCTTCAAGTCAGACACCCGCACGATCGACACCGCGTACACGCTCAGCACCCTGGCCATCGGCCCCGCCATGATCGCCCTCCCGAAGCTGGTGGCGTTCGCCGGCGCACTGGTGGTCTCCGGCCTGCTGCTGTGGGTCATGAAGGCCACCGACCTGGGCCGCGCCATCCGCGCCGTGGCCAAGGAAAAGCACGGCGCCAAGCTGATGGGCATCGACGTCGACCACGTCTACGCGTTGAGCTTCGGCATCGGCCTGGCCTGCCTGGGCGCCGCGGCCTGCTTTCTGCTGCCGGCCTACTACGTCAACCCGCAAGTGGGCAGTGGCTTCGTGCTGGTGGCCTTCACCATCGTGGTGCTGGGCGGCATGGGCAGCTTTGCCGGCGCCCTGCTCGGCGGCCTGCTGATCGGCATGGTGGAGTCCCTGAGCGGCCTGTATCTGGGCGAGTCGCTCGGCCAGATCGGCATTTTCGGCATCTTCATCGTGGTGCTGCTGTTTCGGCCGCAAGGCCTGGTTGGAGCGCGCGCATGACGGCCCGCCTGCGAGATGCCGCCGGCATCCTGATCTTCGTCGTTCTGGTGGCCAG
>JAYRLJ010000009.1:10704-23361 GCA_041905305.1 Hylemonella sp.
GCATTCCGCTCGTGACCGATTCGGGCGTGGTGCTGAACTTCCTGATGATGGCCCTGTACGCTGCCCTGCTGGCCCAGGCCTGGAACATCCTGGGCGGCTTCGGTGGCCAGTTCTCCTTCGGCCATGCGCTGTTCTTCGGCACCGGTGCCTACCTGCAGGCCATCGCGCAGCTGCAGTGGGGCCTGGGCGCCTGGGCCGCGCTGCCGGTGGCCGTGGGCGGCAGTGCCGCCGTGGGCCTGCTGGTGGGGGCATTGTCCTTCCGCTATGGCCTCAAGGGCTCGTACTTTGCGCTGGTGACGCTGGCGTTTGCCGAGGTGTTCCGCATCCTGGCCACCTCGGTGCCGTTCACCGGTGCCGGCGTGGGCCTGATGCTGCCGCTCAACGAGTCGCTGGCCAACATGCAGTTCGGCTCGCGCAAGGGCTACACCTGGCTGGTGCTGGGCTTCGTCACCGTGGCGCTGGCAGTCAGCTGGTGGCTGCGCCACTCGCGCTTCGGTGCCTACCTGCAGGCGGTACGTGACAACGAGGACGCGGCCCGCGCCATCGGTGTGAACCCCTTCGGTGTCAAGCTCGGCGCCATCGCCCTCTCGGGCGCACTGATGGGTGCCGGCGGCGTGTTCTACGTGCAGGTGTTCCAGTACATCGACCCGGGCCTGGCCTATGGCCCGACCACCTCGGTGGAGGCCCTGGTCGCGGCCATCGTCGGCGGCATGGGCACCGTGTGGGGCCCGGTGCTCGGGGCCGTGGTGCTGCACACCCTGTCCGACCTGACGCGCAACCTGTTCGGCCAGCTGCCTGGCATCAACATGGTGATCTACGGCGTGGTGCTGGTGTTGATCGTGGTGTTCCTGCCGCGTGGCATCGCCGGCCTGGGGCCGAAACTGAAATCGCTGCTGCGCCGCAAGGAGGCCCGCCATGACTGACGCCATCCTGGAAATCGAAGGGGTGTCGCGCGCCTTCGGCGGCCTCAAGGCGGTGCAGAACGTCAGTCTGCGCGTGCCTGCGGGCAGCCTGACGGCACTGATCGGCCCCAATGGTGCGGGCAAGACCACGCTGTTCGCGCTGATGTCGGGCTTCCTCAAGCCCGACAGTGGCCGTGTCCGGCTGGCCGGCCAGGACATCACGGCGCGCGCGCCGCACCTCAACGCCCGCGACGGCATGACGCGCACGTTCCAGATCGTGCAGCCGTTCGCCATGCAGACGGTGCGCGAGAACATCGCCGTCGGCGCGCATCTGCATGTGCGCGACCGTGCCGTGGCGCTGGCGCAGGCCGAGGCCGTGGCGCAACGCGTCGGCCTGGCCGCACAACTGGACAAGCCGGCCGCCGACCTCACGGTGGCAGGCCGCAAGCGGCTGGAGCTGGCGCGCGCCCTGGCGACGCGACCGAAGCTGCTGTTGCTGGACGAAGTGCTGGCGGGCCTGAACCCGCAGGAGATTGCCGAGATGATTCCCGTGGTGCGCAGCATCGCCGACAGCGGCGTGACCGTGCTGATGATCGAACACGTGATGCAGGCCGTGATGAACCTGGCCGAGCATGTCTGGGTACTGGCACAGGGCCAGCTGATTGCGGAGGGCACGCCCGCCGAGGTGACGGCCAACGAGCGCGTGGTGGAGGCTTACCTGGGCCATGGCACGGCAGCACGCCTGCGCGCTGCCGCCGGAGGTGCCGCATGACGCCGCTGCTGAACATCGAGGGCCTGCGCGGCGGCTATGGCCGGGTGGAAGTACTGCGTGGCGTGAACCTGACGGTGCAGGCCGGCGAGACGGTGGCCCTGCTGGGCAGCAACGGCGCCGGCAAGTCCACGCTCAACAACATGCTGTGCGGCATCTACCCGGCCTGGGGCGGCACCGTGCGCTTCGACGGCCAGGATCTGACGGGGGCGCACTACCGCACGGTGGTGCAGGCCGGACTGATTCAGGTGCCGGAAGGACGCAAGATCTTCCCCAACCTCTCGGTGCTGGAGAACCTGGAGCTGGGCTCCTACACCCGCGCCCGCGAGCGCCGCGCCGAGAACCTGGAGAAGGTCTTTGCCATCTTCCCGCGCCTGCGCGAACGTACCGGCCAGCTGGCCGGCACCATGAGCGGCGGCGAACAGCAGATGCTGGCCATCGGCCGCGGCCTGATGGCCGAGCCGCGCCTGCTCATCCTCGACGAGCCCTCGCTCGGCCTGTCACCGCTGCTGGTGGAAGAGATGTTCAGCCTGATCCATCAACTGCACCAGCAGGGGCTGGCCATTCTGCTGGTGGAGCAGAACGTGGGCCAGTCGCTGGAGATCGCCGACCGCGCCTATGTGATGGAAAACGGCGAAATCCGCTTCAGCGGCACGCCGACCGAGCTGCTCGGCAGCGACGAACTGCGGCGCGCCTACCTGGGTCTGTGAGTTGCGCATGAAACGCCGACAACTCCTGCTCGCCGGCACCGCCCTACCCGCGTTCGCATGGGCGCAGCCCGCCCCCGTGCGCATCCTGGTCGGGGCGCCCGCCGGCGGCTCGACCGACACGCTGGCGCGCACCTTGGCCATCGAGCTGGGTCGGCTGCTAGGCCGCAGCGTGGTGGTCGAAAACCGCACCGGCGCCGGTGGCAACCTGGCCGCTGAGGCCGTGGCCAAGGCCGCGCCGGATGGCAACACGCTGCTGATGAGCTTCACCAGCCATGCCATCAATGCCTCGCTCTATCCCCGGCTGCCGTTCGATCCGGTCAACGATTTCACGCCGCTGACCTGTGTGGCAACGTCGCCGTCGGTGCTGGTGGCGCACCCCTCACTGCCGGTCAACAACCTGCGCGAGTTGATCGCCCTGGCCAAGGCACGCCCCGGTCAACTGAACTTTGCCATCGGCGCCCTCGGCTCCTCGCTGCACCTGGCCGGCGAGCTGTTCAAGATGCAGGCCGGGGTCTACATCGTCAACATCCCCTACCGCGGTACCGCACCGGCCATCCAGGACGTGCTGGCGGGGCAGGTCGACCTGATGTTTGCCGCCGTCGGCAATGCGCAAGCCCATATACGAGCCGGCAAGCTCAAGGCGCTGGGTGTCACCAGCGCACAACGCCTGGCCGCATTCCCCGGCGTACCGGCCATCGCCGAGGTGCTGCCGGGCTACGAATCGAGTGCCTGGTTCGGGCTCTTCGGCCCGGCACGCATGAGTCCGGAACTGGTACGGCGTCTCAGCGATGCGGCGCGCCAGGCCATCGCCAGCCCCGAGGTCCATCGGCGTATCGAGGCCGAGGGCGCGCTGCCGGTCGGCAATGCCCCCGAGGCGTTCGGCCCCTTCGTGCAGAACGAGATCCGGCGCTGGGCCCGGGTGGTCAAGTATTCGGGAGCAAAAGCGGAATGAACAAACCCGTGCCACAGACGCTGGCGCAGAAACTCATCGCCCGGTCGGCCGGGCGCGACAACGTGGCAGTCGGCGAGATCGTCAACTGCCGGGTGGACTTGGCGATGTTCCACGACTCGTCAGGGCCACGCCGTCTCAAACCCATGCTGGAAGAGCTGGGTGCGCAGATCTGGGACAAGTCACGCGTGGTGCTGGTGATGGACCACTATGTGCCGGAACGTGACGACGAGTCGCGCAAGATCGTGCGCATTGCGCGTGACTGGGCACGTGACGAGCACCTGCCGCATGTCTACGACAGCCAGGGTATCTGCCACGTGGTGGTGCCACAGCACGGCCACATCCGCCCCGGCATGCTGTGCGTCGGCGGTGACTCCCACTCGCCCACAGGCGGCGCCTTCGGCGCCTACATGTTCGGCATCGGCAGCACCGAGATGCTGGGCGTCATGGTCACCGGCCAGATCTGGCTGCGCGTGCCGGAGACGCTGCAGATGCACTGGCGCGGCCGCCTGCAGCCGGGCGTGAGCGCCAAGGACATGATGTTGCACATGCTGGGCCGCTTCGGCATGAACGGCGGCCAGTACCAGGCCGTCGAGTTCTGCGGCGAGGCCGTGCACGCGCTGTCCATGCAGGAGCGCATGACGCTCTCCAACATGAGCGCCGAAATGGGCGCGCAGGCCGGCCTGATCGCCCCGGACGCCACCACCGCCGACTGGCTGCGCAGCGCCGGCGTTCCCGCGGAAGCACTGGACAACCTGACGCAGTGGCAAACCGATGCTGAGGCGGCCGTGACCCGGCATGACTTCGATGCCAGCACACTCGCACCCCACGTGGCGGCACCGCACAGCCCGGCCAACAGCGCGGCGGTCGACCAGTACCGCGACACCCGGGTGGACGTGGCCTACATCGGCGCCTGCACCGGCGCCAAACTCGATGACCTGCGCGCCGCCGCCAGCATGCTGCGGGGCCGCCGTGTGGCCGCCGGGGTGCGCCTGATGGTGGCCCCCGCGAGCCAGCAGGACCAGGCCGCCGCACAGCGCGAAGGCGTACTGCAGGTATTGCAGGAAGCCGGGGCCGAGCTCTACCCCACGGCCTGTGGCGCCTGCGCCGGCTACGGCGGCACATTGGAAGACAACACCAACGTAATCTCCAGCACGGCGCGCAACTTCAAGGGTCGCATGGGCTCGCCCACTGCGCAGGTCTACCTGGCCTCGCCCTACACCGTGGCCGCATCGGCACTGCGCGGCGTGATCACCGATCCCCGGGACATACTGACATGACGAGTACGCACCGCGTCTGGAAACTGGGCCCGGACATCGACACCGATGTCCTGGCGCCGGGCCATGCGATGAAACATGGCCTCGAAAAAATTGCACAGCACTGCCTCGAATCGGTGCGGCCCGAGTTCGCCACCCAGGTGCGTCCCGGTGATGTGGTGGTGGCCGGCCCCAACTTCGGCATCGGCTCCTCGCGCGAGCAGGCGGCGGCGGTGCTGGTCAAGCTGGGCGTGGCGGCGGTGATCGCGCCGTCCTACAGCGGGCTGTACTTCCGCAACGCCTTCAACGTCGGCCTGCTGCTGCTGACCTGCGCCGAGGCCGACGCCCTGCGCGATGGCGAGCCGGTCACGCTCGACCAGCAGGCCCGTTGGGTGCAGGCGGCCGATGGCCGGCGCCTGGCCTGCGATCCGATTCCCGATTTTCTGCTGGACATGGTGCGCAGTGGCGGCCTGATGAACCAGCTGCGTGCACGTTTTGGCAAGGAGCCTGTTTGATGACTGATATTTCCACGACTGGGGTGCTCGATCCGGTGACACTGGCCGTGCTCAAAGGCCGGCTGGAACAAATCGCCGACGAGATGGACGCCACGCTCTACCGCAGCGCCTTCAACCCCATCATTGCCGAGGCACATGACGCCTGCCACGGTCTGTACGACGCCACCAGCGGCGATACGCTGGTGCAAGGCAAGTCCGGCCTGCCGGTGTTTGTCGGCGCCATGGCCTTTGCCGTGCGTGCTGCGGCCAAGGCTGCGGCCGAGCGGGCCCCGGCTGGCGATCCGCAAGGCGGCATGCACGACGGCGACACCTGGCTGTTCAACGACCCCTACGAAGGCGGCACGCACGCGAACGACTTCAAGCTGGTGCGCCCCTTCTTCCGCCACGGCAAGCTGTTCTGCTACCTGGCTTCAGCTGCGCACTGGCACGACGTGGGCGGCGCCGTGCCCGGCAACTACAACCCGGCCGCCACCGAGTGCTGGCAGGAAGCGGTGCAGATTCCGCCCGTGCGCATCGTGCGCGCCGGCACGCTGGACCAGGACGTGCTGGCCATCCTGAAGGCCAACACCCGCCTGCCGGGCAGCCTGTGGGGCGACCTCAACGGCCAGCTCGCCGCCCTGGAATTGGGTGCGCGCCGGCTCAACGGCCTGCTGGACGAGTACGGTGACGCCGTAGTGCTGAGGGCCATGGGCGAACTTCGCAGCCGTGCCCTGAAGCTGATGCGCTCGCACATCGCGGCGCTGCCGGACGGACGCTACAGCTTCAGCGACATCCTCGACAACGACGGCGTCAAGGACGAGCCGTTGACGATCGCGCTGGAGATGACGGTGCAGGACGACCGCCTGACGCTCGATTTCTCGCGCAGCTCGCCACAGTGCGCCGGGCCGGTCAACATCTCCCGTGCCACGGCCATCGCGGCGTGCTACGTGGCACTCAAGCACCTGTTCCCGGACGTGCCCGCCAATGCCGGTGTGCTGGACGCGGTGGAGTTCGTGCTGCCGGACGGCCTGGTCATCAGCGCGGCGCGGCCGCGCCCGGTGGGCGGCTACACCGAGACCATTCTGCGCATGATCGACGTCATCTTCAGCGCCGCGGCACAGGCCGACCCGACGCATGCGATGGCGCAGGCCTACGGCACCATCAACGCGCTGTCGATCGCCGGCCATCGCACCGATGCCGCCCGCGCCGGCCAACGCTGGGTCATGTTCAGCTTCTTCGGCGGCGGCCACGGCGCGCATGCCGCCGGCGATGGTCTGAGCCACGGCAACGCACCGATCTCCACCGCCACCATCCCACCGCTGGAAATCCTTGAGTCCGCCTACCCGGTGCGCTTCACCGAGTGGTCACTGCGCGCCGACTCCGGCGGTGACGGCCAGCACCGCGGCGGCCTGGGTGCCAACTACGAGATCGAACTGCTGGAGGAGGACGCCGAGGTGTTCATCTTCGGCGAGCGCGGCAAGGCGGCGCCCAAGGGCATTGCTGGCGGCGCCTCCGGCGCGACCAACGTGTTCAGCTACCAGAACGACGGCCAGTGGAAGACACCGCCGATGGTGTCCAAGATGATCGGCATCAAGTTGAAGAAGGGCGAGCGCGTGCGTCTGCAGACGCCGGGCGGCGGGGGCTACGGTGCCCCGGCGGCGCGCGAAGCCGCGGCGCGCGAGCGCGACCGCGCCATGGGTTATGTGACAGTGAACAAGGAGCAGGCATGAGTTCGGGGGCAAATCTGGTGGTCGGCGTGGATGTCGGCGGCACCTTCACCGATCTGTTTGTGCTGGACGAGGCCCAGGGCAGCGCGCGCATCGTCAAGGTACCCTCGACCCGCGGCGAGGAAGCCCGCGGCTTCATGAACGGTGTGCTGCGCGTGGCCGACTCGGCCAGCGCCATCGGCACCATCGTGCACGGCACCACCGTGGGCACCAACGCCCTGCTGGAGCGCAAGGTGGCGCGCACCGGCATCATCACCACGCGCGGCTTCCGCGATGTGCTGGAGATGCGCCGGCGTGACCGGCCCCAGACCTGGGGCCTGCGCGGCAGCTTCACACCGGTGGTACCGCGCGACCTGCGGCTGGAAGTGGACGAGCGCGTGCTGACCGATGGCACCATCCACACCCCGGTGGACATGGAGCAGGTCAAGGCGCAGGCCCACGCCCTGCTGGCCGCTGGCTGCGACGCGGTGTGCGTGTTCTTCATCAACGCCTACGCCAACCCGGCCAACGAGCAGGCCGCAGTGGCGGCCGTGCGCGAGATCTGGCCGAATTCCTACGTCACCGCAGCCAGCGAAGTGCTGCCCGAGATCCGCGAGTTCGAGCGCTGCTCCACGGCCACGTTGAATGCCGCGCTGCAGCCGGTGGTCGGCAGCTACCTGGCGCGACTGGAGGCCGATCTGCGCACCCAGGGCTTTGGTGGCGAGCTGCTGATCGTGCAGAGCAACGGCGGCGTGATGTCGCGCCAGACCGCCTGCGATGTGCCGGTGCGCACCGCCCTGTCGGGGCCGGCCGCCGGCGTGATCGCCTGCGCCGCCATCGCGCGCGCGGCCGGCTTCCCGAACGTCATTACCGGCGACATGGGCGGCACCTCGTTCGACGTCTCGCTGGTGGCGCAAGGCGAAGCCGCACTGGCCGCCCAGACGGCCATCGAGTTCGGCATGGTGGTGCGCTCGCCCATGATCCAGATCGAGACCATCGGCGCCGGCGGCGGCTCGATCGGCTCGGTCGATGCCAGCGGCATGCTGCAGGTCGGCCCGGAGTCCGCCGGCAGCGTGCCCGGCCCGGCCTGCTATGGCCGCGGTAACATGCGCCCCACCGTCACCGATGCCAACGTACTGCTGGGCCGCATCGCCGCCGACCGTCCTCTCGGCGGCGGCCTGCTGGCCGCCCTCAACGCCGAGCTGTCGCGCCAGGCCATTGAAGAGCATGTCGCCAAGCCGCTCGGCCTGGACGTGCTGGCCGCAGCCGAGGCCATGCTCACGGTGGCCAACGCCAAGATGGCCGGTGCCATCCGCCTCGTCTCGATCGAGCGCGGGCACGACCCGCGCAGCTTCGCCTACATGCCCTTCGGCGGCGGTGGCGCCCTGCACGTCTGCGCCATGATGCGCGAAGTGGGTGTGGGCACCGGCATCGTGCCGCGCTACCCCGGCGTCACGTCAGCCCTGGGCTGTGTCATGGCCGACATGCGCCACGACGCCGTTCAGACCCTGAACAAGGGTCTGGCCGAACTCGACATCGCCGATCTGCGCGACCGCATCACCACGCTGGCCCGCAACTGCCAGGCCCGCCTCGATTCCGCCAGCGTGCGCTTTGCCGAGGTGCAACAGATCATTGCGCTGGACATGCTCTATGCCGGCCAGACCCACACCGTGCAGGTGAACCTGCCGGTGGCGCAGGCCGACGAGATCACGGCGCAGGGCATCCAGAGCGCATTCGAGACGGTCTACCGCGCGGCCTTCGGCCGTGTGCTCGACGGCATTCCGATCCGCGTCATGAACCTGCGTTATGCGCGCATCGGCGTGCGGCCCAAGTTCGACCTGTCGATCCTGGCCCCGCAAGCCGCCGGCGGCACCCAGCCCGTCGGCGAGCAGCAGGTGTACCACGCCGGGCGCTGGTGGACGGCGCAACGCTACGCGCGGCTGGACCTGCCGGTGGGCGCCCGCGTGCAAGGCCCGGCCATCCTGGAACAGGCCGACACCACGGTCTGGCTGGAGCCGGGCTTCGAGGCCAGCGTGGACAGTTTCGGCAACCTGCTGGTGAAGCCCGTATGAGCACCGTTGCCAAGAAAACCGCGCTGGTCATCGTCGACCTGCAGAACGATTTCCTGGACCCCGCGGGTGCCTACGCCCGCGGCGGCGCGGTCAGCACCGCCGCGCGTGCCCTGCCCCAGCAGGTGCTGCCGGTGGCGCAGGCCCTCAAGGCGGGAGGCGGGCTGGTGGCGGCCAGCCAGTTCACGCTCTGGCCCGATGCACAGGGCGAGCCCATGATCTCGCCCCACCTCAAAGCGCTGCGGCCCTTCCTGCGCCGCGGCGACTTTGCGCCCGGCAGCCGGGGGCAAGCCAATGTGGAAACGCTGCAGCCGTGGATCGATGTCTCGGTGTGCAAGGTGGCGTACTCGGCCTTCTTCAACACCCAGCTCGACTGGGTGCTGCGCCATGCCGGCATCGAGACGGTGGCCGTCTGCGGCATCGTGACCAACGGCGGCGTGGCCAGCACGGTGCGCGATGCCCACATGCGCGAATACCACACCATCGTGCTGGGCGACGCCTGCGCCGCGTTCAAGCCCGAGGTACATGCCGCCGCCCTGGCTGACATGGGCTCGGTGGCCGAGGTCATGAGCTGCGACACCTTCATGCAGTCCCTGACATGAGCACCCCCGTGATCCGACGTGCGGCCACCATGACGGCCGAACTGCACGTACCGGTGGCCATCGTTGGCGCCGGTGCCTGCGGTCTGACGGCCGCGCTGATGCTGCACGATGCCGGCATCGACTGCGTGCTGCTGGAACGCGATGGCGCGCCCTCCGGCTCCACCGCCTTGTCTTCCGGCTTCATTCCGGCACCGGGCACGCTGGTGCAGCGTGCACGCGGCATCGACGACAGCCCGCAGCGGTTTGCAGCCGACATCCAGGCCAAGGCGCATGACCAGGCCGCGCCGCAGCTGGTCACCGCCTACACGCAGGCCATCGGGCCGGCGCTCGACGCCCTGCAGACGCGCCATGGCTTGGAGTTCGTGCTGCTGGATGATTTTCTCTACCCCGGTCACAGCACCTGGCGCATGCATGCGGTGCCCGAGAAGACCGGCACTGCCCTGATGGGCCGGCTGCAGCGCGCCGTCGACGCCGCGGAGGTACCGCTGCTGACGCAGGCGCTGGTGCGCGAACTGTGGCTGAACGAGCAGGACCAGGTGATCGGCATCGGCTATGAACGGCCGGACGGCGCCATGGAGCAGCTGGCCTGCGACGCCCTGCTGCTGGCCTGCAACGGCTTTGGCGGCAACCCGGCCCTGGTGCGCGAGTGGCTGCCCGCCATGCGCGACGCCACCTTCGGCGGTCACGTGGGCAACGACGGCAGCGCGCTGGCCTGGGGGCAGGCCCTGGGCGCGCAGCTGGCCGACCTGGGCGCCTACCAGGGACACGGCTCCTGGGCGGTGCCGCAAGGCGTGCTGATCTCCTGGGCCCTGATGATGGAAGGCGGCGTGCAACTCAATGCCCGCGGGGAACGCTTCCACGACGAGACCCGCGGCTACTCCGAGGCAGCAGTGGAAGTGCTGGCCCAGCCGGGTGGCGTGGCTTGGGATGTGTTCGACGACGCGTTGCTGCACTTTGCCCGCAGCTTCCCCGATTTCTGCGAGGCCGAGGCGGCCGGCGCGGTCAAGACGTGTGCAGACACCGCGGCGCTGGCGCGCCTGCTCGGCTGCGACGAAGCCACGCTGCGCGCCACGCTGGCGGGGGTGGCAACAGGTGCCCGCGCGCCGGATGGCAGGGTGTTCAAGCGCGCACTGCAGGCGCCCTTTCATGCCGTGAAGGTCACCGGCGCACTTTTCCATACCCAGGGTGGGCTGGACGTTGATGCCGGTTGCCGTGTACTGCGTCCGGACGGCCGCCCCTTCCCCAACCTGCTGGCCGCTGGCGGCGCCGCGCGCGGCGTGTCCGGCCAGGAGGTCTCGGGCTATCTGTCAGGCAACGGCCTGCTGAGTGCCGTGGCCGGCGGCTACGTCGCGGCCCAGACCCTTGCTGCTTCGCTGGAGACAAGCTCATGACGACAAGCAACCTCAAGCAACGGCTGGCTCAGCCGCAGGCCCTGCTCGCGCCCGGTGTCTATGACGCCTTCAGCGCCCTGGTGGCCGCGCAGGCCGGTTTCGAGGCGCTCTACCTGTCGGGCGCGTCCATCGCCTACACCCTGCTGGGGCGCTCCGATGTCGGTCTGACCACCGCCAGCGAAGTGGGCGATGTGCTGGCGCGCATCACGGACCGCGTGGACGTGCCGGTGATCGTGGACGCCGACACCGGCTTCGGCAATGCACTAAATGTGCAACGCACGGTGCGCGCCTTCGAGCGGGCAGGCGCGGCCATGATCCAGCTGGAGGACCAGACCTTCCCGAAACGCTGCGGCCACCTGGACGGCAAGGGCGTGGTACCGGCGCCGGAGATGGTGGGCAAGCTCAAGGCCGCGCTGGACGCGCGCACCGACGAGCGCACGCTGATCCTGGCGCGTACCGACGCGCTGGCTGTGGAGGGTATGGAAGCCGCCTTCGAGCGGGCCGAGCGCTACCTGGAGTGCGGTGTCGACGCTCTGTTCATCGAGGCACTGCGCACGCCGGAACAGCTGGATGCGGCCGGCCAGCGCTTCGGCCATCGCATCCCGCTGCTGGCCAATATGGTCGAAGGCGGCAAGACGCCCGTGCAGAGCGCGGCTGAACTGCAGGCCCGGGGGTTTCGCATCGTCATTTTCCCCGGTGGCACGGTACGCGCCGTTGCCCACACGTTGCAGGGCTACTACGCCAGCCTGCACCAGCACCAGACCACGACCCCGTGGCGTGACCGCATGCTCGACTTCGACGGTCTCAACGCGGTGATCGGCACCCCCGAATTGCTGGCACGCGGCAAGCGCTACGACGGCTGAGCGTCCGCGCTAGGTCAGATCGCCCGCCAGTGACGCCAGCGTCTCGGCGGCGATGGCCACATGGGCCGGGTAATGGGTGTGGTCGCAACCCAGCTTGACGCCGGCGCCGACCTTGACGGCCGCGCGCATGGCCGGCGTGAGCTCGAAGCGCACGAAATGCACGGCCGAGGTCTTTTCGTCGTTCTCGCGCTCCAGATCTTCGTCGGCAATGGCATACACACGCTCATAGCCTTCGACCTCGACGAACATGCGGTCCTCGACCCCGATCAGGCGTGCCAGCTCGCGCTTGCGCTCGTTGATGTCGGGGTACTCGATCATCATCGTCGCCTTCCAGTTCGTACCGTCCGGCACCAGCGGCGCGTAGGCGTCGATCTCGTCCTGGATGCCCTCCTCCTCGAAAATCTTCTCGATGCGCAGCATCTCCTGGATCTGGTAGCGCATGGTCAGCTCAGACTCGAACTGCACGCTGATGTGCTCGCCCAGGTGCACGGTGCGCAGCTTGCGGTGGGCCACGATCTCGGCCTTGTGCTCCTTGCGCCATTTGCTGTAGGCCTCCAGGGTCATGAGGCTGTCGGGGGTGATCTTGCCGGTGAGTTGCATTTCTGTCGTCCTCATTTCAATCCATAGGCCATACGCACCAGCGTGAGTGGGTGTTTGAGTTCAGGACTGCCCAACTCGTTGACTTCAAAGCCTTGCGCAATATGGTGACCGCCCAGAGGGCAGTCGGAGCTGATGTAGTCTGGCTTGGCGCCGTCCTTCATGGTAGCCATGGCTTTGAACACCGGCTTGCCGATCTTCATGGCCTGCTGGTGGTAGGCCTTCTTGACACCGAAGGTACCGGCGTGGCCGGAGCAGCGCTCGATGGTATTGATGGTGGTCTCCGGCACCATCTTGAGCATTTCCTCGGTCTTCTTGCCGATGTTCTGCACGCGACCGTGGCAGGGAA
>JAYRLJ010000009.1:23371-28487 GCA_041905305.1 Hylemonella sp.
CATGGCCTCCTTGACCTCCTGCACCGCCTGGTCATCCGGGTACATGAGCGGGATCTCCTGCTTGAACATCAGCGTGCAGCTCGGCACCGCACTCAGGATGGCGTAGCCGTCGCGCGCATAACGCACCAGCATCGGGATGTTGGCTTGCTTGCTGGCGTCGACGGCTTCCAGGTCCCCCAACTCCAGCTTGGGCATGCCGCAGCATTTCTCTTTCTCGACGATCACATAGGGAATCTCGTTGTGGTCGAGGATCTTGAGCAGGTCGTGGCCGATGCCAGGTTCGTTGTAGTTGACATAGCAGGTGGCAAAGATCGCCACCTTGCCCGGTGTCTTGTCGCCGTTCTTCACCGGCCAGGGCCGGCTGTCTGCCGCGCCGGAGCGGAACTTCTTGGTTGCCAGCGCCGGCAACCAGGCATTCTTGTCCACGCCCAGCAGGCTCTCCATGGCGCCGCGCGCCACCTGGGTCTTGTTCACCGCGTTGACCGCTTGCACCACGACGGGTATGCCGGCAAAGGAACCGTGCACATCGGTGGAGGCAAGGAACTTCTCGCCGGCGCCGACCTCGCCCTTCCTGAACTTGATGGCCTTGGCGCGCAGCATGGTGTGCGGGAAGTCCAGGTTCCATTCGTGCGGGGGCACATAAGGGCACTTGGTGAGGTAGCACAAGTCGCACAGATAGCACTGGTCGACCACCTTCCAGTAATCCTCTTTCTTGACGCCGTCGACCTCCATGGTCTCGCTCTCATCGACCAGGTCAAACAGGGTAGGAAACGAGCCGCACAGGCTGACGCAGCGGCGGCAGCCGTGGCAGATGTCGAAGATGCGCTCCAGTTCCTTGAAGGTCGCCGCTTCGTCGTAGAACTCGGGATTCTTCCAGTCGATCGGGTGCCGGGTGGGCGCTTCCAAGCTGCCTTCGCGTGCCATGGTCGGTCCTTTGTCTCGTTGTGGTTGGGCGTTCTACAAAGAGGCCTCGGCTCGAAGCCTCTTTGGAAAACCGCCACGCCGGCCGGCGTGGCGGACCACGGTCAACGTTCAGTCGACGAGTTCAGCCAGGGCCTTCGCATAGCGATTGGCGTGCGAACGCTCGGCCTTCGCCAGGGTCTCGAACCAGTCGGCAATCTCGTCGAAGCCCTCCTCGCGCGCCGTCTTGGCCATGCCGGGGTACATGTCGGTGTACTCGTGGGTCTCGCCGGCGACGGCGGACTTCAGGTTGTCCCGGGTGGAGCCGATGGGCAGACCGGTGGCCGGATCGCCCGACTGCTCCAGAAACTCCAGGTGGCCGTGCGCATGACCGGTCTCGCCTTCGGCGGTGGAGCGGAACAGCGCTGCCACATCGTTCTGGCCTTCCACGTCGGCCTTGTTCGCGAAATACAGGTAGCGGCGGTTGGCTTGGGATTCGCCAGCAAACGCCTCTTTCAGACACTGCTCCGTCTTGGAGCCTTTAAGAGCTGCCATGGTTATCTCCTAATCAAGTTGAAGATCTGACGCACTTGCCTTGAACACACAGGATCAAAGACCCACACAGCCTACTGTCGTTGCCGCTATCGGTCTAATAGGCAGTTTCAATGCGACGAATTGCCGGCGTCTATTGATCGGTGTTATTGATAGTCATTCTCGACAACTAGGGGCCGCTCGCAAGTCGCCGCCCGCGGTTGTCGCCCGCGGTTGCCGCAGATTACGGTAAGGTAAACTGGTTACGCATGGGTGAATCGATCAAGCGAGGAGACAACATGACGAGCACAGCACCACCGGCCGCCCTGCCGCCACCGGCCCCGATCCAGCAGCTGCACCACTACGCCTATCGCGCGAAGGACGCCGAGGAGACACGCCACTTCTACGAAGACGTCTTGGGCCTGCCGCTGTACCACATCATCCAGAGCGACTACGTGCCCAGCACCGGCGAGTACTGCCCGTACACACACTTCTTCTTCCGCCTGCAGGACGGCTCCTTCATCGCCTTCTTCGACCTGGGCGACGATGAAGCCGCGGCGCCGAGCCCCAACACGCCGCTGTGGATCAACCACATTGCCTTCCGGCTCAATTCATTGGCCGAACTGGAAGCCATGAAGGCGCGGCTGCAGGCGCACGGCATCGAGGTGATCGGCGTCACCGACCACCACATCTTCAAGAGCATCTATTTCTTCGATCCCAACGGCGTGCGCCTGGAGTTGTCGGCCCAGGTGGCGGACGAGTTCCAGATGCTCAAGGAAAGCACCACCGCCCATGCGCGCCTGAACGAATGGACGGCGCGCAAGGCACAGTGGCGGCAGGACCGCGCTGCCGGCAAGACTGCAGCGTCGCTCAAGCCGCAGCAGAACGACCGACCGGAAGTGGCGGCCCGCGCCGCCGCGCAGAAAGGTGGCAAGGCATGAACACCGCTTGGCACGAAACCGCATACACCAACGGCTACGAATTCACCCAGGGCGCGGGCTACGAACTGCCCGAGTACCCGTTCGTCGAACCGCCGGAACTCAAGCGTGGCGAAGTGCTGCGCCACCGGGTGGTCATCGTCGGCGCCGGCATCACCGGCCTGACCATGGCCTGCTGCCTGGCCAAGTTGGGGGTACCGGCCGTGCTGCTGGACGAGGACAACACCGTGGGCGTCAAGGGTGCCTCCTCGCGCGGCATCTGCTACACGCAAAAGTCGCTGGAAATCTTCCAGCGGCTCGGGGTGTACGAGCGCATTGCCGCCAAGGGCATCCAGTGGAGCGTCGGGCGCACCTTTGCCGGCCAGGACGAGGTCTACTCCTTCGACCTGCGCCAGCAGAGCAACTTCGGCCTTTCGGCCCAACCGCCGTTCATCAACATCCAGCAGTTCTACATCGAGGGTTACCTGGTGGAGCGTATCTACGGCCTGGGCCATGTGGACCTGCGCTGGAAGTCGCGCGTGACCGGCTTCCAGCAGCACGCGGGTTACGCCACGCTGGTCGTGGACACGCCCGCCGGCAGCTACTCACTGGAGGCCGAGCACGTGATCGACGCCAGCGGTTCGCACACGCCCTTCCATGGCTGGACCGGTGCCACCATGACCTCGCGCCGCGGTGACGACCGCTGGTGCATTGCCGACGTGCGCTTCAAGAACCACCCGCCCAAGGAACGCCACACCTGGATCGAGGCCCCCTTCAACGGCAACCGTGCCGTCTGGCAGCACCTGATGGCCGACGACGTCTGGCGCATCGACTACCAGATGGAACCCAACGCCGACCCGGAATACGTGAGCCGCGAAGACGTGGTGCGTGAGCGGCTGCGGCAACAGTTCGGGCCGGAGGTGGAGGCTGACGCGGAGATCGTCTGGGTCGGTCCCTACGCCTACCGCAGCCAGTGCCTGGACCGGCTGCGCATCGGCAGCGTGTTCTTCATGGGTGACACAGCCAAGATCGTCAGCCCATTTGGCGCGCGCGGCGGCAACACCGGCGTGGCCGATGCCGACAACCTGGCCTGGAAACTGGCGGCCGTGCTCAAGGGCCGCGCGCCCGCCAGCCTGCTGGACAGCTACCACGAGGAACGCCACGAGGCCGCCGCCCAGAATGTGATGGTGACCAACCGCACCGCACGCTTCCTGCGCCCGGCCGACGGCATCGAGCGGACCTTCCGCAACGCCGCCATCAGCCTGGCGCGTCAGTACCCGTTCGCGCGTCAGCTCGTCAATACCGGACGCATGGCCATGGCCAACAGTTACACGAAGTCGAGCGTCTGCGACTCGACTGGCGGCCTGTCGGTGCAGAACGTCAGCTTCCGTTGGGCCGACGGCCGCAAAGGCGTGGTCAACGACCTGATCGAATGGGCCGATGGCGATCTGCTGGTGCTGGTGTTTGGCGACATCTCGCACGCCGCGGCGCAGCGCCTGCGTCAGCTCGCCAGCCAGGCACCGGTGCGCTGTGTCCAGGTGGTCGGCCCCGACAGCCCGGCGCAGGCCCGTGAGCATGTGCGCGACCCGCAGGGCCACCTGCAGGGCGCCTGCCATGTGTTCGGTCACGCCTGGGCGCTGGTGCGGCCGGACGGGTATCTCGCGGCCACCGGCGAGAGCGTGGATGCCGGCCTGATCCAGGCCATCGAACAGGCCCTGGGCCTGCAGCCCTGAGGAGGACACGATGAAAACCACCCTGCATTTCCAGGACGCCGACACCTTCTACGAGCAGCTGCTCGATGCCCATACCGGCCTGAGCCGCGAACAGTCGGAACTGCTCAACGCCCGCCTGATTCTCCTGCTGGCCAACCAGATCGGCAGCAAGGACGTGCTGGCCGAATGTCTTCAGGCGGCGAAGGCATTGCCGGCCTGAGCCTGCAGGAGGCTGCCCCGGTAAAATCGGGACAGTTTCCAGTCCCTGCATGGAACGGCGCCCCGCGGCGCCGTTCTGCATTTTTTGCCTACACCATGACCGACACCGTCCAGCAACCGGGCTTGAACAGCCTGTCCAAATCGTTTGAGCCGGCCGCCCTCGAGGCGCACTGGGGCCCCGAGTGGGAGAAACGCGGCTACGGCAAAGCCGGTTTCCGCGGCACCGGCGAGGCCAAGGCGGGCGCACCGTCCTTCGCCATCCAGCTGCCGCCACCCAATGTGACCGGCACGCTGCACATGGGCCACGCCTTCAACCAGACCATCATGGACTCGCTCACGCGCTACCACCGCATGCTGGGCGCCAACACGGTCTGGGTGCCGGGCACGGACCATGCGGGCATCGCCACCCAGATCGTGGTGGAGCGCCAGCTGCAGGAACAGAAGATCAGCCGCCACGACCTGGGCCGCAAGAACTTCGTGGCCCGCGTCTGGGAGTGGAAGGAGCAGAGCGGCAACACCATCACCACGCAGATGCGCCGCATGGGCGACAGCGTGGACTGGAGCCGCGAGTACTTCACCATGGACGACAAGCTCTCCACGGTGGTGACCGAGACCTTTGTGCGCCTGTACGAACAGGGACTGATCTACCGTGGCAAACGCCTGGTGAACTGGGACCCGGTGCTGCAATCGGCCGTGTCTGACCTGGAGGTGGAAAACGAGGAGAAAGACGGTTCGCTCTGGCACACCCGCTCCCCGCTGGCCGATGGTTCGGGCAGCGTCGTGGGGGCCACCCCCCGCCCGGAAACCATGCTGGGCGACGTCGCCGTGAGGGTGCAC
>JAYRLJ010000297.1:0-4123 GCA_041905305.1 Hylemonella sp.
TTGCCGGTGAACTCGTCGGGCGGCCAGCCGCCCTCGGGCATGGGCATGGGCTGGCGCACGGGGTCTTGTGCTTCGTCCGCCTGGGCGGGCTGGGGGTTGGTCTTGGGTGCCATGGGTGGTTTTCCTTTCAGGTGGCAAGGGGCCGCACGTCCAGTTCCAGAACGATCCAGCCATACGGGTGCTCAAGCTGGCGGCTCTGGCGCCAGTCCTGCGGCAAGGCGCTGTCAAACGGGCGTGGCAAGCCGGGGTTCTGCACCCAGGCCAGCACGTCATGCAGCAGGGCCAGTTCGGCGGCTTCCACGGCGCCCGTTGGGGCGTCGTCGGCCACCTTCACAAAGCCCACCACGCCCACAGAGACGTGGCCCAACTGCCCCTCGCGGCCCCGGTAGTTGGCAAAGCGCCCGCCGCCGCCGCTGACCAGGCAGATCACGCCTGCCTCCAGCGCTGCGGGGTCGTGGGTTTGGGGGTCAAGCACCAGGCTGCGCTGCACCACGCGCAGCGGCAGCGCTGCGGCCATGCTGGCCTTGATGCCTTCGAGCGCGGTATCGGTCGGGTTGGGCGTCATGCAGCACCTCCAGCACCCTGCGCGGCCAAGAAGCGGCGCGCGGCCAGCTCCATGCTTCGCGGGAACATCTCGCGCATTTCCTGGGCGGTGGGCGCGGCAAACGGGTGGGGCTTGATGCCAAAGTGCCGCACATGCCACGCCAGGCCCTGGTAGCGGTCGCGCAGCTCCAGGTTGTCCTGCACGGCGCGCTTGCTGTTCTTGCGGGCGCGGCGGCGGCCACGAAAAACACTGCGATCCAGCCACGCCTTGATGTCGGCGGCCTCCGGGTCGGCCCAGCGCGGCAGGCCTTTGCCCGGGCCGCGCCCTTTTTCAAGGGCCACGGCGTAGTCAATGCCGGTGCCAGGCCCCACCGAATAGGCTGTGTCGGACTCGCGCACGGGCATGATCGACTGCACCAGCGCCCCCGTGCCTGCAGGCTTGCCGCCATTGGGGCGGGCGTTGGCGTGCTTCTTCATCAGCACAGCGGCCTTCTGCGCCTGCACGGCCAGTTCGGCGCACAGCGCGCGCTCCAGCCCTTCGCCAGCGGCGGCAATGGATGCCGTCACCTGGTGGATATTGGTGGTGGCGGCCATGGTCAGCGCACCCCCTTGAACTCGGCCATCAGCATCTCGAACAGCGCGGAGGGCGTGCCGTTGCGCGGCTGGCCGGTGTAGCCGTCGCGCATGGCCTGGGGCTTGACGATGTTGCGCATGGACAGCTCGCGCATGGCCTCGGCCTGCGCGCGCAGGATCAGCAGGCTGCGGTCGTGGGGGTTGACGGTGGTGGCGCCAGGCGTCTCGCTCAGCACATGCCGGGCGAAGTACCAGAACTTGAACACCCCGCCCCACACCTGCAACTGGCGTGCGGTGGGCGCGGGGGAAAACTCCAGCCACCAGGCCACGCCATCCCACTGCGCAGAAACACGCGGCACCGCGCCGGGGTAAGAAGGCTCCCAAGGCCGGGGCGTCTGGGCGGGCGAAGCCCACATGTGCGTCTTGATGGCAGCAAAGTCGTCCAGCACCAGCGCGTAACGCGCCTGCTCGGCAAACAGCGACACCTCGGCCGCCTTGGTGATGGGTCGCTTGGCCTGCATGTCCAGCAGCGCAACGCCCAGCAGCCGGGCGAAGTCGGCATCTGCCGGGGCGCGAAACTGCCCCGCAGCATCAGACAGAGACGCCTTGAAGTCAGCCACCAGCGCAGACAACAGCATGGACATGCCCGCCACCCCTCAGGCCACCGGGGGCGTTTCGCCGATGGCAGCAAGCTGCTCGGGCGTCAGTTGGGCAAGCTGCCGCTGGTAGGCGGCATCGGCATCGGCCTCCAGTTGGGCGTTGGCGCGGCGGATGCGCTCGGCATCCAGCGCGGCCAGCAGGCTGGTGCGCGGCTTGGCGTGCTCGGCTTCGGCCTGGACCAGCAGGGCAAACACCTGCGCGTCCAGGGTGGGCAGTTCGGCAACGATGTCTTTCACCGGCTTGGCGTGCAGATCCTTCACCAGCGCAACCAGGTCAACCGGGGCAGGCGCTGCGGGCTCCTGCGCCGTGGGTGGGGCGTCCTGGTGCTCGGGCGGCAGCAGCCGCACGTCGATGTCGCGGCCCTCGCCGGGAGGGATGAGCTTGCCCCCGATGAAGAGGGGCGAAGCCGTGGTGTTCTCGATGTGCTTTGTGGGCATGTTTCAACTCCTGTTCAGGCGACGCACCGCCAGCGAAGCCAGGAAAACCCCGGCCCAGGCCAGTGGCCGCCGCGCAAGGGCCGCCCCGCCGCGCTGGCGGCGTTCCCCCTCCCGCAGCGCGAAGCGATGCGAGAGAGGGGGGAAGGCGCGCAGCGCCACAGGGGGGTGGCTCATATCAGGCAGCGCGCGCCACACGCCCGACGGCGCTGTACACGATCACCGAGGTCAGGCTGTTCTTGAGCTGCGTGGGCGTGTGGCTCACCACGTACTGCGTGCCAAAGCCCTCGCGCTGGTCGGTGAACAGGCCGCTGCTGTTGCGCGCCTGCTCCAGCGGGTTCATGGCAAAGGGCTTGACCATGCGGAAGCGCGTGTTGCCGCGCTCGCCCACCAGGATGCGGGTATCACCCAGCACCAGGCCCGGCGCCGTGGGGTTGAAGGTGGGCATGTTCTTGGTCAGGCCCAGGCTGCCATCGGCAGCAAGCCCCGTTGCCACGCGCGAGCTGGCGGCCTTGAAGCTCTCGGCCTGGGTGATGGCGTTGTCCAGCGCGCCGCTCATCAGCACCATGTTGGCGGTGTAGTAGCGGTCGTTCTCGACCACCACCTTGCGGCTACCCAGCACCGTCAGCAGGCGGTCGTAACGCTGGGCGATGGTTTCGCCGCCAACTGCGTCGGAGTCCCACTTCACGGCGTTGGTGGAGTAGAAGCCCGCCACCGTCAGCACCTTGCCGTTGGCTGGCGTCTGCACCACGCCGGACTCGTTCACCAGGCGGAACTCGCCGAGGTTCCAGTCCATCACGTAGTAGATGCCTGCCGCCAGGGCGGAGCCATCGGCGGGCAAGGCGTACTCTGCGCGCGCCGCGCCGTCATAGGTCACCACCAGGGCATTGGCCGTGGTGCCAACCTGGTTGCCGCGCAGGTCGAACACCTTGCGCGGGCGCACCACCGGGAACTTGGTGCACACAAACACCGTGTTGGTGCCGTTGCACTGCGCGGTCAGCGTGTCGTTGAAGGCCACTGCGCCCGCCTCGTCGGCAGAGAACACCAGCTCGTTGTAGTTCAGCGCCTCGGTGTCCTCGCCCACGATGCGGATGATGTTGCGCACGTTCTCGGCAATGGGGTCGTAGTCGATGGGCGAAGCGCCCATCAGCAACTGCAGCTCGCTGGAGATCAGGAACGCCAGCTTTTGCGGCAGGGGGCGGGCCTCTTCCGCCGTCTGGATCACGCCCGCACGGCGGATGCCCTGGCCCTCGTAGCGGCGCAGCGCGCCCACGCCAGCGGCGCTGGTGTCGCGGTAGCTGTAGGGGATGGAAAGCGCCTCGGCAAACGGCGCCGTGCCCACGTTGACCACGTTCAGGCTGGTGAGCTGGTACAGCGCCTCGCGGATCACGGTGCGCTCCACCACGGCGGGCACACGCACATCGCTGACGCTGCCGGTACCGGCAGCCAGCGCCTTGTGCTCGGCGTCCAGGCGGTGGCCGTTCAGGGCGTCGAACTGGGCCAGCGCCTTCTCGGCAAAATCCTTGTTGGCAGCCAGCAGCTTGCCGCCCGTTTTCTCGAAGCGGCGGGCATCGGCCATGCCGTCCAGCCCCAGGCGCTTGTCAATGGTGGACTGCAGGCTCTTGATGGTGTTGCTGCTGTCCACCACAATGCGCGCGTCCCCGGCAATGTGCACATAGCCCAGCCCCTGCAGCTTGGCCTGGGCAGAAAGCTGCTTGGCGTGCTCCACCTGCATGCCCGCCAGGGCCTTCACCTGCTCGTCGGTACTGTCTGCGGTGACCAGCGGCGCGGCGCTGTCTGCCAGCGCCTTCACGCCAGCATCGTCCAGGTCGGGCAGCGCCGCCTTGATGGTGGCAGACAGCAACACCACCTTCTCGCCCAGCTTCTGGCCAGCGGCGGCGCGCTGGGTGTCG
>JAYRLJ010000010.1:0-28407 GCA_041905305.1 Hylemonella sp.
CCGTTTCCAACGCCAGGAGGTTCCCGATGATCCGTTCCATGCTCGCTTCCGTGCTTCTGGTCGGCCTGATGATGCAAGGCCTGGCGCAAGCCACACCGCTGATCACCGCCAAGGAAGCGGCCCTGCCGCCGGCCGCCGGCGCGCTGGCAACCCGAGGCATCTCGCGCGGACCCGCCATCAAGGTGGTGTCACCGGAACCGGACGTGGCCGTGAAGTCGCCGTTCAACCTCAAACTCAACTTCGAGGGCCGCGGCGGCGAGAAGATCGACCCGGGTTCGGTCAAGGTCGTCTACATGAAGTCCCCTTTCGTCGACCTGACGCCGCGCCTGCAGTCGGCCATCACGCCGACGGGCATCGACTTCCAGCAAGCCGAGGTCCCCCCGGGCGAGCACACGCTGCGCGTGACCGTCAAGGACGGCGCTGGCCGTGAGACCAACAGCACGGTGACCATCGTCGTCAACAAGTGATGAAGTGCCCGTATTGCCTGAGTGACATCGACGACGAAGCGCTGGTCTGCAAGGTCTGCACGCGGGATCTCTATCTTTTCAAGCCCCTGCTGGCCAAAGTGGCCAAGCTGGAGGAGCAGCTTGCGTCCGCAGCCGATGTCGCCGGGTACGAGGCACGCATCCAGCAGCTGGAGCAGCAACTGGCCGAAGCCCACGAGCGGCTGCACCCGCCGCGCACCGGGCTGGCCGCCTTCCTCTTCAACCTCACTGCCTTCATCCTGCTGCCGCTGAGTCTGCTGCTGGTGTCGCACTGGCTGATCACCATCGTCCTCGACGCCAACCTGCTCTACCTGCGCGTCGTCTCGATGGCCTTGCCCCTGCCCTTCGGGCTGGTGCTGTTCCTGCGCCGTCGTCGGGCCGTGCTGCCGTGGTTCGCAGGCACAGCCATCCTGGCCGTGGCATCGGTCATCGGCATGAGCTGGATCACCAGCCTGGTGGACCAGACCCCGGTGCTGCCGCAGAACGCCTTCGAGTGGCGGGAGTACCTGGAGTACGCGGCCAGCATCTCCTTCAGCTTCCTCACCGGCATGCTGCTCGGCGGCGTGCTGAACTCGCGCTTGCACCGCGCGGCCACCGGCAACAAATCCCCTGACTCCCTGCTCAAGCGCATCGTCTCGCACCTGGTGGGCGGCAAGCTCACGCCGCAACAGCTGGGCGAACTGATCAAGAAACTGGAGGAGTACGGCGGTTCCGTGGTTGCCGTGGGCAGCACGGCGGTATCGATCTACACCGGTCTCAAAGGCGTGCTGGGCAACTGAGTCGAGCGGTCAATCCTGCGCCGGCTCGTCGCCCGGGACCTCGGGCCAGACGAACACCACGCGTGCTGCGTCACCCTTTTTCAGCACCACCCGCTGCTGCAACGGCTTGCCGTCCAGCGTCGCCTCCACCGTGTAGCTGCCGGGTTGCAAACGTACAAGCAGGAACGGCCCCTCAGCCTGTACCTGCAGCAGCGGCTTACCCTGGCTGTCGCGCAATATGACCTTGGCATCCGAGGTGTAGACAGAACGCTGCCAGCGCCGGGCCGAGAACAGCAGGGTGAGCGGCCACTTGCGGCTCTCAGCCTCAATGGCCGTCGACTCCTCCAGGCCTATGCCGCCACTCAGGTACTCGATGCTGCCTTGCTGTTGCACGGCCGGCAGGTCATCGGCGTAGGCCGGTAGCGTCAACACACAAGCGACAAGGGCTGCCACGGCGGTATGCCGATAGTTCAGTGAAATCATGATGCTGTCCTCCTCTGGGATGATCCCGCCTCAGGCCGGGACATCGAAATCTTCCGGCGGCAGACCACGCCCCTGCCGCTCCATCATCGCGCAATAGGCCTGCTCGATGTGCCGTGCGAACAGCGACGTATTGAACAGGGGGGCCGTCAAACGGTTGCGCACCAGCTTCTGCCGGACTTGCTGCAAGCGCTCCGGCTCGCCGGCCAGCGACACGGCCAGCGATTCATAGCTTGCCTGATCTGAGGCAATCAGCTCGGGCAGGTCGAGGGCGGCGAGCAGGCTCGCAGCCACCCGGCTGGCAAAGGCAGACCCGGGACAGGTCAGGACCGGCAGACCGGCCCACAGCGCATCGCTGGCCGTGGTGTGCGCGTTGTAGGGCTGCGTGTCGAGGAACAGGTCCGCCAGGCGGTGCCGCCCCAGATGCTCTTCCATCGGCAGACGCGGGGCAAAGACCAGCCGCGCGGCGTCGATGCCACGTGCTTCGGCCGCGCGGCGCAGGTTGCGCGTCGCGGCAGGGTTATCGTCCAGCAGCCAGAGCACGCTGCCGTTCACCTGCTGCAGGATGCGCATCCAGCCATCGAAGGTGGCCGGCGTGATCTTGTAGCTGTTGTTGAAGCAGCAGAACACCACGCCCCGATCCGGCAAGCCCGCCTGAGCGCGTGTCGGTGCGCTGTCGGCGATCCGCCGTTGGTTGTCGTTGACCTGGTAGCTGTGCGGCAGGCGGACGACCTTCTCCTGATAGCACGGTCGGCTTCCGGCAGGGATCAGCACCGGGTCGGCCAGCAGGTAGTCCATGTAGTCGGCACCCATGGTGCCGGGGTACCCGAGGTAGCTGACCTGGATCGGCGCGGCGCGTAGGGCGAAGATGCCTGGCCTGGCGTCCTGGGTAAAACCTTTGAGGTCGACGGCGATATCGACTTCCAGCTCTCGCGCCAGCTGTGCAATCTCCAGGTCGGACCGGGCCCGAACATCGATGAAGCGGTCAAAGGCAGCCGCCACCCGCTTCCTCATCGCATCGTTCTTGTCGGGCCCGTAGGAAAAACCGATGAGCTCGAACTTCGCCTTGTCGTGCTGCTCGAACAAGCCGGCCATCAGAAAGGTAGTGGCATGGTCATGGAAGTCAGCGGAAAAGTAGCCGATGCGCAGCCGCTCGTGCGGCGCGTGCTTGGCCATCGGCCCCAGCCCGCTCTGGGCCGGGTATTCGTAACGCACCCAGGCCTGCGCCGCGCGCAACTGCAAGGCCGGATCAGCCGTCAGGCCCAGCACGTCGAACGAATTGGCGGCCTTGCGTCCGCTCTCGATATTGCGCAACAACACAGGCAGATCGCTGGCGTAGTCGCGCCAGTCGCAGATCTTCATGCTGGCGTGCATGGCAACGCCGCGCAGGTAGTCGTCCGACGGATTCAGCGCCAGCCCTTGGCGGAAGCATGCGGCTGCCTCCTCATGCCGGCCCATCTCATACAGCGCGTCCCCCAGATTGACCCAGGCCAGCGGCAACGCGGGGTCCAGCTCAATCGCCCGGCGGCACGCCGCTTCGGCCGCGGCATGGTCCTTGAGCACGCTCAGGATGCCGCCCAGATTGGCGTGCAGCGGCGCCAACTCCGGCTGCAGCGCGATCGCCTTCCTGAAGCAGGACTCCGCTTCCCGGAACAGCTTCTGCCGTTCGCGCAGCCGGCCCAGATTGGAATGGGCGAAGGCATAGTCGGGCGCCAGCGCCAAAGCGCGGAGCAGGCACTGCTCGGCTTGCGCATAGGCGCCAAGCTCCGTCAGTCGCAGCCCAAGGCTGTTTTGCGCGTCGGCCGAATCCTGCACCCGGAGCCGGACTCTCTCAAACGACGCCAGTGCATCCTGGCGCAGGCCCATGCCCGCTTGGGCAATCCCCAGGTTGAACCAGGCCTCCGGCAGATCCGGCACCAGCTGCAGGGCCTGCCCGCAAAAGCCGGCGGCCTCCTTGAATTCGCCGCGGCCGTTGGCGGCATGGGCGCTGTTGATGTAATGGGCGAGGAGTTGCTGCAGCATTCGGATCGGCGGCGGAAAGCGGGATTCTCACACACCGCCTCCGGCCTTCAGCCCGCCCGGCGCTACTTGAGCCGCTTGAGGTCCGCCACCACCTCGGCCGAATGGCGTGAGGTGTTGACCGACAGGTAGACCTTGGCGATGCGGCCCTGCGGGTCGATGAGGAAGGTGTAGCGCTTGGCGAACTTGAACAGCTTCCAATCGGAAATGGCGCCATAACGCTGCGCCACGTCGCCCTGCGTATCGGCCAGCAGCGGAAAGGGCAGCTTGTATTTCTGGCTGAAGGCCGCGTGCGAGGCACTGTCGTCCACGCTGATGCCCACCACCTCGGCACCGAGGGCGGTGAGCTGCTCCCAGTCGTCGCGGAAGGTACAGGCCTCTTCGGTGCAGCCCGGGGTGTCGTTCTTGGGATAGAAGTAGAGCACCAGCCACTTGCCGCGCCAGTCCGCCAGGCGGCGCGGCTTGCCGCCCTGGTCCGGCAGCGTGAACTCCGGCGCGCTCTGGCCCACGGCCGGCACAGCGGCCTGCACACCGGCCGCCCCCAGGGGCAGCAGCAGGCACAGGGCGCGGCGCAGGCGGGAGATCACGGCCGCAGCTCCTTCAAGCCACCCATGTAGGGTTGCAAGGCGGCCGGCACTTCCACACTGCCGTCGGCGCGCTGGTAGTTCTCCAAAACCGCCACCAGCGTGCGGCCCACCGCCAGGCCGGAACCGTTGAGCGTGTGCACCAGCTCATTCTTGCCCTGCGCGTTCTTGAAGCGCGCCTGCAGGCGGCGGGCCTGGAAGGCCTCGCAGTTGGAGACCGAGCTGATCTCGCGGTAGGTGTTCTGCGCCGGCAGCCAGACTTCCAAATCGTAGGTCTTGGCGGCACCAAAACCCATGTCGCCGGTGCACAGGCTCATGACGCGGTACGGCAGGCCAAGTTTCTGCAGAATGGCCTCGGCATTGCGCGTCATCTCTTCCAGCGCCGCGTAGCTCTTCTCGGGGTGCACGATCTGCACCATCTCGACCTTGTCGAACTGGTGCTGGCGGATCATGCCGCGCGTGTCGCGCCCGTAGGAGCCCGCTTCCGAGCGGAAGCAGGGCGTATGCGCGGTGAGCTTGATCGGCAGGTCGGCTTCGGCCACGATCTCGTCGCGCACAAAGTTGGTCAGCGGCACTTCGCTGGTCGGGATCAGGTACAGCGCCACGTCCTCCGCCGCGCCTTCCTGGCCACCCTTCTTGGCGGCGAACAGGTCTTCCTCGAACTTGGGCAGTTGTCCGGTGCCGCGCAGCGTGTCGGCATTGACGATGTAGGGCGTGTAGCACTCGGTGTAACCGTGCTCCTGTGTCTGCACGTCCAGCATGAACTGCGCCAGCGCGCGGTGCAGGCGAGCGATGGGGCCTTTCATCACGGTGAAGCGCGAACCGGTGAGCTTGGTGCCGGTGTCGAAGTCCAGCCCCAGCGGCTCGCCCACGTCCACATGGTCCTTGACGGTGAAGTCGAACTGCTTGGGCTCACCCCAGGTGCGCACCACCACATTGCCGCTTTCATCGCTGCCCACCGGCACGCTCTCGTGCGGCAGGTTGGGCACGGCCAGCAGCATGGCCTGCATCTCGGCCTGAATCTGGCCCAACCGCGCGGCCGAGCTGTCGAGCTCGCCTTTCAAGGCATTGACCTCGGCCTTGGCGGCCTCGGCCTCGTCCTTCTTGCCCTGGCCCATGAGCGCGCCGATCTGCTTGCTCAGGGTGTTGCGTTTGGATTGCAGCTCTTCGGTGCGGGTCTGGAGGGTCTTGCGCTCGGCTTCGAGCGCCCGGAAGCCTTCCACATTCAGGAAGGCTTGCGGCTTTTTGCGCGTCTCCAGACGGGCAACGACCGAGTCGAGGTCTTTACGGAGCAGGGTGATGTCTAGCATGGCTGAATTGTAGGTGGGCCGGCCCGGAAACCGGTACCCGATCAGAGTTCGGTCTTCAGTCCTTTGGGCAGCGGGAACTTGACCGTTTCCTCGATGCCGTCCATCTTGCGCACCGAGACAGCGCCGAATTCCTTGATGCGGTCGACCACCTGGCGCACCAGGATGCTCGGCGCCGAAGCGCCCGCCGTCAGGCCGACGCGGTGCTTGCCCTCGAACCACTCGGGCTTCAGTTCTTCCGCGTTGTCCACCATGTAGCTCGTGGTGCCGAGCTTCTGCGCCACCTCACGCAAACGGTTGCTGTTGGAACTGGTCGGGCTGCCGACCACGATGACGATGTCCACCTGCGGGCTCAGCACCTTGACGGCGTCCTGCCGGTTCTGCGTGGCGTAGCAGATATCCTGCTGCTTCGGCTCGCGCACCTTGGGGAAGCGCGCCTTCACCGCCGCCAGGATGTCGGCCGCATCGTCCACACTCAAGGTGGTCTGCGTCACCACCGCCAGTTTGTCGGACTGCGTGGGCTGCACGCGCGCCACATCGGCCACATCCTCCACCAGGTGGATGCCGCTCTCCAGCTGCCCCATGGTGCCTTCCACCTCCGGGTGGCCCTTGTGGCCGATCATGATGAATTCATAACCTTCCTTGTGCAGCTTGGCCACTTCCACGTGCACCTTGGTCACCAGCGGGCAGGTGGCGTCGAACACATGAAAGCCGCGTTTGGCGGCCTCCTGCTGCACGGCCTTGCTCACGCCGTGGGCCGAGAACACCAAGGTGGCGCCGGGCGGCACCTCGTCCAGCTCCTCGATGAAGATGGCGCCCTTGGCCTTGAGGTCGTTCACCACATAGGTGTTGTGCACGATCTCATGGCGCACGTAGATCGGCGCGCCGAACTTGTGCAGCGCGCGCTCCACGATCTCGATGGCGCGGTCCACACCGGCGCAGAAGCCGCGTGGCTCGGCGAGGATGATCTCGTCCAGCATCACAGCACTCCCAGCAACTGCACTTCAAACGTCACCGGCTGGCCCGCCAGCGGGTGGTTGAAGTCGAACAGCACCGCCTCCTCCCCCAGCTGGACCACCACACCGCCGAACTGGCCCTTGCGGTCCGGCGTCGGGAAATGCACCACGTCACCCACGGCGTACTGCTCGTTCGGGTCGCCCAGCTCGCGCAACTCCTTGCGCGACAGCCACTGCTGCATGGCCGGGTTCTTCTCGCCGTAGGCGCCGGCGGCGAGTTGCAGCGTGGTGTGCATGCCTTCTTCCAGCCCGATCAGCGCCTCCTCCAGCGCGGGCGCCAGTTCGCCGGTGCCAATGGTCAGCGTGGCCGGCTTGCCATTGAAGGTGTTGATGATGTCGCCGCCCGGGCCGGCCAGGCGGTAGTGCAGCGTGAGGAAGGAGCCAGCTTGCACACGCGGAAGGGTGGAGGTCATGGAAAGTCCCGATAAACTGGGCTCCATTGTAAAAAGCCTGGTCTTTGACCACTGTCATGCCCCTGAAAGACCTTCCCCCTGACGCGCGCCCGCGCGAAAAGCTGCTCGCCCGCGGCCCGGCCGCCTTGAGCGATGCCGAGCTGCTGGCGCTGCTGCTGCGCACCGGGCTGGCCGGGAAAGGTGTGCTGCAGCTGGCCCAGGAACTGCTGGACGAGGGCAGCGGCTTCGGCGGCATCTCCGGCCTGCTGCACGCCACGGCCGACGACTTGAGGCGTATCAAGGGCCTGGGGCCGGCCAAGCGCGCCGAGCTGCTGGCGGTGCTGGAGCTGGCGCGACGCGCCCTGGCCGAGCAACTGCGCGAACGCGCTGCGCTCGACACGCCCGAGACCGTCAAGCACTACCTGCAGCTGCAACTGGCCGCCAAGAAGCATGAATGCTTTGCCGTGCTCTTCCTGGACAACCAGCACCGCCTGCTGGCGCTGGAAGAGCTGTTCCGCGGCACGCTGACGCAGACCAGCGTCTACCCGCGCGAGGTGGTGCTGCGCGCCCTGCACCACCATGCCGCCGCCGTGGTGCTGGCGCACAACCACCCCAGCGGCACGGTGCAGCCCTCGCGCGCCGACGAGGCGCTGACCCAGGCACTCAAGGCGGCACTCGCCTTGGTGGACGTGCGCGTGCTGGACCATGTGATCGTCGCGCCCGGCCAGGCCCTGTCAATGGCCGAGCAGGGACTGATCTAGGGCGCCTCAAATGGTCACCGTCAAATCGCTCGCCGACCTGAAGCAGGTCAAGAAGGCCATTGCCGAACAGGCCAAGCTGGACGCTGAACGCCAGGCCGAAGCCGAACGGCTGGCACGCCAGAACGTGGCCGACAAGGACCTGTTCCTCAAGGCCGCCGGCAAGGTCCAGCCCCTGGCGGCGCCCGCCAAGGCGCCGCTGAAGACCGAGAAGCCGAAACCGGTGCCGGTGCAGCGTCAGCGCGACGAACAGGCCGTGCTGGGCGAGTCCATCAGCGACGAGTTCGACGTCAGCACCCTGCTCGATGCCGACGAGCACATGAGCTTTCGCCGCCCCGGCATCGGCCCGGACGTCACACGCAAGCTGCGCCGCGGCGACTGGGCCATCCAGCGCCAGCTCGACCTGCACGGCCTGCGCACCGACGAGGCGCGCGAAGCACTGGCGCAGTTCATCCGCGAGGCGCACAAGCACGGCATCCGCTGCGTGCGCGTGGTGCACGGCAAGGGCCTGGGCTCACCCGGCAAGACCCCGGTGCTCAAGAGCCGCGTGCACAGCTGGCTGGTGCAGAAGAAGGAAGTGCTGGCCTTTGTGCAGGCCAAGCCAGCGGAGGGTGGTGCGGGGGCGCTGGTCGTGCTGTTGCAGCCCTCAGGCTAACCCCGCAGACACAAAACGACATGGATGAAATGTCATCCCCAACATTTAAGCAGGCGCTACTGTCCGCCGCAGAGCTTCTCCTCAAGTTCACTGTCCCCCTCTACGAGATCGACGGGGTGAAGCCCTCATTGTTGGGCACGGGTTTTCTTGTTCGTTATTCAGGAAAGAACTTTCTGATATCCGCAGCTCATGTATTGGAGGGAATCAAAGAGAGACCACTTCGCTACTACATCGCTCCCAACATAACTCGAAAACTGACCGGAAAACTAGCTATCACTAGTTGCAATGGCCCAAGGGCAGAGGACCCCATTGACATCGGAGTTCTATTACTTGACGGAGATGGACAACCTCCTCACCCAACGGTAGGGAAATTTGCAGCAGACTTCTCGTACCTGAGACCAACGCTACTGCCCCGATTTCAAAAACAGTACCTGTTTATTGGCTATCCGGGTTCCCGCTCCAAGGCCAACCCGACTGCAAAAGAAGTCACTGTCGAGCCCTATAGTTACTGGTGCCCCTCAGCGCCAGAGCTGAGCTACTCCACGACAGGCTACTCAGCAACTGACCATCTGCTGCTACCACTTGACGTCAAGCAGGGCTACGATCTTGACGGCGTCAAGTGTGCATTTCCCAAACCACACGGCATGAGTGGCTCACCGATCGTCATGCTTTATGACGAAGTGGGTGAAAACGACCCTCGTATTTTTCCTATCGTCGGAGTTGCGACTACCTACTTGAAGGAAAAGAACTTAGTCATCGCAACCGACATTCGAATTGCTGTCGATCTAATAATGAATACGCGCGAGTTCTGGAATTAACCCGGCGTATTGCGCATCCAATCCGCCGTCCCGAAAAACGCCTCGCGCAACTTGGCGCGCAGCGCCTCATCCACCCCCATTTCACCCATGGCCTGGTCCATGCAGGCCAGCCACTGGTCGCGCTCGATGAGACCGATCTTGAACGGCATGTGGCGGGCGCGCAGGCGCGGGTGGCCGTAGCGTTCGATGTAGTGGTTGGGGCCGCCGAGCCAGCCGCAGAGGAACCAGAACAGCTTCTGCCGCGCATCGGCCAGATCGCTGCCATGCACGGCGCGCAGTTCCTTGTAGGCCGGCTCCAGGTCCATCAGGTCGTAGAAGCGGTCCACGAGGGCCTGCACTTTGGCTTCCCCACCCAGCCACTCGAAGGCGGTGGTCGGGCGGGTCTGCTCTTCAGAATTCATGGTCAAAATGGCCTCCAGCCCTTGATGGATAAGCGTAAGCAGCTATAAACAATATAGCAAATCATCATTCGGCCGTACGGCGCAGCGTTTCCACCACCGGGCGGCGCAGCACGTCACGCAGGCCCCACCAGCCGGCCGACAACGCCAGCACGGCCCCTGCCGCTGCGCCGGCCAGCGGCACGCCAAAGGAGACCGTCCAGTCGAACTCGAACACGAAACGCGCCAGCGCCCAGCCCACGGCCACGGCGACCAGCGAGGCCAGCAAGCCGGCCAGCAGGCCGACGCCGGCCAGCTCGGCGCGCTGCACCTGGCGCAGCAGCGCGGCACTGGCACCGACGGCACGCATGATGGCGAACTCGCGCGCACGCTCCTCGCGCGTGGCGCCCACTGCGGCCAGCAGCACCACCAGGCCGGCAGCGAGCGTGAAGCCGAACAGGAACTCCACCGCACGGATCACCTGGTCGAGCACGCGCTGCACCTGCAGCAGCGTGGTGCTCATGTCCACCACGGTGATGTTGGGAAACTGGCGCACCAGGGTATTGTCGAAGCCGCGCGCCTCGGGGGCGCGGAAAGCGCTCATGTAGGTGGCGGGCACGCCTTCCATGCGGCTGACCGGGTAGATGACGAAAAAGTTGGCTCGCATCGAGCCCCAGTCGACCTTGCGCAAAGAGGTGATGGTGGACTCGGTCTGCACGCCGGCAATGTCGAAGCGCAGCACGTCGCCGAGCTTGAGGCCCAGCGTCTTGGCGATGCCCTCCTCCATGCTGATGGCGCCGGCCTCTTCCGCCGTCCAGCGGCCGGCCGTCACCGGGTTGTGTGGCGGCAGCGCAGCACTGTGCGAGAGGTTGAACTCGCGGTCCACCAGGCGGCGGGCACGGTCCTCCGTATAGTCGTCCGGCTTCACGTCGCGGCCGTTCACCGCCACCAGCCGGCCGCGGATCATGGGGTACCAGTCGTAGCCGCGCACACCGGCGGCCTGCAGCGTCTGCTGGAACGCCTCACCCTGGTCCGGCTGCACATTGATGACAAAGCGGTTGGGCGCATCGGCCGGCGTGGCTTGGCGCCAGCCGGCGATCAGGTCGGTACGCAGCAGCACCAGCAGCACCAGGGCCAGCAGGCCCACGGCCAGGCTGCTGACCTGCACCACGGTGTAGGCCGGGCGCGCCGCGATCTGGCGCGTGGCCAGCATCAGCCAGCGCGGTGCACTGGCCTCGTTGACGCCGCGGCGCAGCAGCCACACCGCGCCCCAGCTGGCCAGCGCAAACAGCGCCACCGCGCCGGCAAAACCGCCCACCGCAATCAGGCCCAGCTTCAGGTCGCTGCTCACCGCCAGCAACAGGGCAGCAAAACCGGCCACCCCCAGCGCCAGCACGCCAAGCGAGGCCGGGCGCAGGTTGCCCACATCGCGCCGCAGCACCCGCAGCGCCGGCACCTGCGCCAGCTGCAGCACCGGTGGCAGGCCGAAGGCCAGCAGCAGGGTCTGCCCCATGCCCAGGCCAAACAGCACCGGCCAGACGCTGGCCGGCGGCAAGACGGTGTCCACCAGCCCGGCCAGCAGCAGCACGAAGACGTAGTGCACCGCATAGCCCAGCGCCACGCCCAGGGCACTGGCGGCCAGGCCGGCCAGCACGAACTCGATGGTGTAGCTCCAGGCGATGGCGCGGTGACCCAGGCCCAGCACGCGCAGCATGGCGCAGTCGTCCAGGTGGTTGCTGGCAAAGGCGCGTGCCGCCAGCGCCACGGCCACAGCGCTTAGCAGCGCGGCCAGCAGCGCCACGAGGTTGAGGAATTTCTCGGCGCGGTCCAGCGTCTGCCCCATCTCGGGCCGGCCGCCCTGCAGCGACTCGACCCGCATGCCGCGCAGGCCCTGCTGCGCGATGGCTTCGTTGGCCCACTTCTCGAAGCGCGCCACCGCCCGATCGGCACCCGCCACAGCCAGCCGGTAGCTGACACGGCTGGCGGGCTGGATAAGGCCGGTGGCGGCCACGTCGCTGCTGCGGATCAGGGCGCGCGGCGCGAAGTTGATGAAGCCGGCGCCGCGGTCGGGTTCGAGCACGATGACGCGCGCGATGCGAAAGCTGCGCTCGCCCAGCAGCAGCTCATCACCGGGCTGCAGGCCCAGCGCCTCCAGCAGCGGGGCGTCGACCCACACGTCGCCGGCGGCCGGGATGGTGTCGGTCTTCTCGCCCGACGCGGTCGCATCGCCCGCCACCGTCAGACGGCCGCGCAGCGGGTAACCGTCTTCCACCGCCTTGAGCGCCACCAGCCGGCTGTTGCCTCCACGCGCATCCGAGGCACGCGCCATGGTGGGAAAACTCAGCGAGGTCGCGACCTGCAGGCCCAGCGTGCGGGCCTGCACGGCAAAGGCGTCCGGCGCCGGGTTGTCGCTGGCCACCACGGCATCGCCACCGAGCAACTGGCGCGCATCGCGCTGCAGGCCGCCCTTGAGGCGGTCGGCAAAGAAGCCCACCGCCGTGAGTGCCGCCACCGCCAGCGTGACGGCCAGCAGCAGCAGTCGCAGCTCGCCGGCGCGCAGGTCGCGCCACAGGGTGCGCCAGCCGAGTTGCCAGAAAGAGATGTTCATGGGCGAATTCTCGCCGCTGTGGCGTGGCCGCGGGGCCGTGGGGGCTATCCCGGGGGGCAGCCGATAGAATTTCGCGCTACCCTCGCTAACACTGTGACCCATACGCCCACGTCTTTTCCCGCCGCTGCCAAGGCCACCGATGGCTGGCCCTTTTGGTCCGTGCTGGTCGTCGATGACGAGCCCGGCATGCGCAATTTCCTGGTCAAGACGCTGACACCGCGCTGCCAGTCCGTCATGGAAGCCGGCAGCGCCGAGGAAGGTGCCCGGCTGCTGCGCAACCACCATGTGGACCTGATCATCCTGGACATTGCGCTGCCCGGACAGAACGGCGTGGCCTGGCTCAAGGCCCTGCGCGAACAGGGCTACACCGGGCAGGTCATCCTGATCACCGCCTTTGCCGACCTCGACACCGCCATCGAGGCGCTGCGCGCCGGCGCCTCGGACTTCATCCTCAAGCCGTTTCGCGTGCCGCAGATCCTCAATGCCGTGCGGCACTGCTACGAGGCCGCCCGTCTGGCGCGCGAGAACTTCGTACTGCGGCACACCCTCTCCAGCGCGCAGCACACCGGGCACGGCCTGGTGGGGCATTCGCCACTCATCACCCAGCTGTCGCAGACGCTGCACCGCGTGGCCGCCGTCAACAGCACGGTGCTGCTGCAGGGCGAGTCCGGCACCGGCAAGGAGCTGGCCGCGCGCGCCCTGCACGAGTGGAGCCCGCGCGCGCAAGGCCCGTTCGTGCCAGTCAACTGCGCCGCCATGTCGCCCGAGCTGATCGAGAGCGAGCTGTTCGGCCACGCCAAGGGTGCCTTCGTCGGCGCCACCCAGGCGCACAACGGTCTGTTTTATTACGCCCAGGGCGGCACACTGTTCCTCGACGAAGTGGCCGAACTGCCCCTGCCGCTGCAGGCCACGCTGCTGCGCGCGCTGGAAGACCTGAAGATCCGCCCGGTGGGCAGCGAACAGGACCTGCCGGTCAACGTGCGCATCATCGCCGCCACCAACCGCTCGCTGCCGGAGGAGGTGGCCGCCGGACGCTTCCGCAAGGACCTGTACTACCGGCTGCAGGTGGTGGACATCACGCTGCCGCCACTGCGCGAGCACAAGGAAGACATCCCCGAACTGGTACAGCACTTCATGGCACAGCTGGCACCGATGCTGGGCGCCGCGCCGCTGGACATCACGCCCGCCGAGATGGACTACCTGACGCAGTACGACTGGCCCGGCAATGTGCGTGAGCTGCGCAACCTGATCGAGCGTTCGCTCATCCTCGGCTCGCTCAACGTCTCGGCGCTGTACTCCATGGACAAGCGCCCCTCCGGCAAGCTGGCGCCGGCGACGACCGATCTGCATACGCTGGAGAAGCAGCACATCCGCGCCATCCTGGAATCGGTCGGTGGCGACAAGACCCAGGCGGCCCAGCTGCTGGGCATTTCGCGCCGCACGCTGGAGCGGCGCTGCGCCGAATGGGCCCTGTCGTGAGATGGCCCTGGCGCACGCCCCGCTGGATCAGCACCTCGATCCGCAACAAGCTGCTGGCGATGGCGCTGCTGCCGCTGCTGTTGGTGCTGCCGCTGCTGGTGAGCGCGCTCTTCATCTGGGGCAATGCCGCCTACGACCGGCTGCTCATCACCAAGGTGCGCAGCGACCTGGCGGTGGCACGCGGCTACTTCGAACAGGTGCTGAGCGAAGTGGGTTCCGGCACACAGGGCGTGGCCGCCTCGCAGGCGCTGCACCATGCGTTGCAGCAACGCGACTTGGGCAGCGCGCAGCGGCTGCTGTCGCGCGAGCGCCATCGTCTCGGCTTTGACTTCTTCAACCTGTACCGCCTCGACGGCCGCCTGATCACGGCCGGCTGGCTGACGCAGGATGTGCCGCCCACCTCGGTCTACGCGCCCGCCAGCGGCCCGGCGGCCATCGATGCCGAGGTCAGCACCGGGCACGCCAGCGTGGCGCGACTCGAAGCCGCCGAACTGCTGGCACTGGCACCACACATGGCGCCGCGCCTGCACATCCCGTTGATCGAAACCCGCGGCGCCGCCCCGACCGGGCGCAGCGTGGAAGACCGCGCACTCGTCATGATGTCCACCACCCCGGTGCGCGACACGGCCGGCCGCATCGTCGCACTGCTGCGCGGCGGCGTGGTGCTGAACCAGAACCTGCCCTTCATCGACCACATTAACCGCATCGTCTACCCGGAGGGCTCGCTGCCCTTCGGCAGCCATGGCACCGCCACGCTGTTCCTGGACGACGTACGCATCACCACCAACGTACGCCTGTTCCAGGACCAGCGCGCCATCGGCACCCGGGTGTCGCAGGCGGTGCGCGACGCCGTGCTCGGCCAGGGCGCGACCTGGCTGGACCGCGCCTTCGTTGTCAACGACTGGTACGTCTCGGCCTATGAGCCGCTACTGGATGGCCGCGGCGAGCACGTCGGCATGCTCTACGTGGGCTACCTGGAGCAGCCCTTCCGCTACGTGAAGTACGGCATGCTGGCGTTGATCGTGGCCATCTTCTTGGTGGTGATGGTGTTGGCGGCTCTGTTCTCGCTGCGCTGGGCGCGCAGCATCTTCCGGCCGCTGGAGCAGATGAACCAGACCATGCAGCGCGTCGAAGACGGCGAAGCGGGTGCACGCGTCGGCCCGGTGGCTGCACGTGACGAGATCGGCGCGCTGGCCAACCACTTCGACGAACTGCTCAACGTCATCGACGAGAAGACGCAGGCGCTCAAGCGCTGGGGCGACGAGCTGGACGCCAAGGTGATCGAGCGCACGCGCGAGCTGGCGCAGAGCAACGCCTCGCTGCGGCAGGCGCAGGAGCAGCTGGTGAAGTCGGAGAAGCTGGCCGCCATCGGCCAGCTCACCGCCAGTGTGGCGCACGAGATCAACAACCCGATCGCCGTCATCCAGGGCAACCTCGATCTGATGCGCGAGACGCTGGGCGCGCAGACGGCGCCGGTGCGGGCCGAACTGCAGCTGCTGGACCAGCAGGTCGAGCGCATGCGCCTGATCGTCACCCAGCTGCTGCAGTACGCACGCCCGACCGAATACGCGGGCTACGTCGAGGCGCTAGACGTGAACGCCACGCTGGAGAACTCGCTGGTGCTGGTGGGGCACCTGCTGGCGCGCACCCACATCGAGGTCGAGCGCGACCTGCGGGCCACGGCCCTGGCCGGCATCAACCGGCAGGAGCTGCAGCAGGTGGTGATCAACCTGCTGATCAACGCCATCCAGGCCATGCCCGAAGGTGGCCGCCTGCGCCTGCGCACACGCAACCGCGACGATGGTCACACCGGCGTGCTGCTGGAAATCAGCGATACCGGCCCCGGCCTGAGCGAGCGCGTGAAGGAGCGCCTGTTCCGCCCTTTCTTCACCACCAAGAACGATGGCAATGGCCTGGGCCTGTGGATCAGCGTCGGCCTGGTGGAACGCTACGGCGGCCGCATCGAGGGGCTGAACCGCCAGGAACTGGGCGAGGCGGTGACCGGCGCCACCTTCCGCATCTGGCTGCTGACCGAGCCGCTGTCGCCCGAGACGCCGAGCGGCCCGGGCGAGGCACGCCGCGCCTGAGGATCAGGTGCGCAACAAGCCGCTGTACGCCGCGGCGTGGTGCAACCAGGCGTCGTCCTGCGCCAGCGCCAGCGCCGCTTCCAAGGTGCGTGACACCCGTTCGGACGTCAGCACCATGAAGCCGATCGGCGTCCGCACCTCCGGCCCGGTCAGGGCCCGGGCTTCCAGGTCGCCGTAAGCCTGCACCGCACCCACCAGCGCGCCCGGCATGACGCTGCACACCGTGCCGCCCACGGCACCGAGCGCCAGTGTCAACAGGGAGTTGGTTTCCATCGCCGGCCGCACGGCCACGCCCGCCTCGCGGAAGGCCGCATCGACAATGGCGCGGTTGTGCATCTCGGACGTCATCAGGCACAGCGGCAGCGCGGCCGCCTCCTGCCAGCGCATCGGTGCGCCGAACTGCAGCCCTTGGCTGCCGGCCGCCGCCTTGCGCACCAGGAAGTAATGCTCGGTGTATTGCGGCAGCGCACGCAAGGTGCCGCTGCCAGCACGTATGCGATCGATGAAGCCCAGACCCAGATCGAGCGTGAGCTCCTCCAGCCCGGCCTCGATTTCCTGCGAACTCATGGAGCGCACCACCGGCGTGATGCCCGGGTGGCGCGCATGCAGCATGGCGGCAAAGCGCGCTGCGATCGGCTCGGCCGACGGCACCACGCCGATACTCAATCGCCCCTTCGGCTGGCCACCGGCACTGCTGAGGTCCTGCATCAGCAACTGCTCTTCGTGCAGCATGCGCCGCGCACTGGCCAGCAGGCGCTCGCCTTCGGCCGTGAAACCGACAAAGGTGCGGCCGCGCTTGACCAGCGGGCTCCCCAACTCCTCCTCCAGCGCACGGATGGCGTTGGAAAGCGCCGGCTGCGTGACGTGGCAGGCCTGGGCGGCACGGGCGAAGTGCTTGTGCTCGTCGAGGGCGACGAGGTAGCGCATGGAGACGAGCAGGTTCATGGTCTGTTCTTGTTGTCTGCCGATGGGGGCATGCGCAAGCGTAACGTCTTTTGACGTCACGCCCATGGGCGCTTACCCCGAAGTTCCTCCCGCCCCCGCTGACCACGGAGCAGCCCCCGGATCAGGTCTCCTTCGACACCGTGATCGTCGGGAACTTGCTTGAGAAGTCCTTGTTGCGTGCGGCAATCGCCACCGCGACCTGGCGCGCCACCGCCTTGTAGATGCCAGCCACCTCGCCGTCGGGGTCGGCCACCACAGTCGGCTTGCCGCTGTCAGCCTGCAGGCGGATCTGCAGGTTCAGCGGCAGCGCGCCCAGATAGGGCATGCCGTACTCGGCGGCCATCTTCTTGCCGCCGTCGACGCCGAAGATGTGCTCGATATGGCCGCAGTTGCTGCACACATGCACCGCCATGTTCTCCACCAGGCCGAGGATGGGCACACCCACCTTCTCGAACATCTTGACGCCCTTCTTGGCGTCGATCAGCGCGATGTCCTGCGGCGTGGTGACAATGACCGCACCGGTCATGGGCACGCGCTGGCTCAGGGTGAGCTGGATGTCGCCCGTGCCAGGGGGCATGTCGACGATCAGGTAGTCCAGGTCCTTCCAGTGGGTCTGGCGCAGCAGTTGCTCCAGCGCCTGGCTGGCCATGGGGCCGCGCCAGATCATGGCGTCGTCGGCATTGACGAGAAAACCGATCGACATGACCTGCACGCCGTAGTTCTCCAGCGGCTCCATGTTCTGCCCATCCAGCGTCTCAGGCCGGCCGGACACGCCCATCATCATGGGCTGGCTGGGGCCGTAAATGTCGGCATCCAGCAGGCCGACCCTGGCGCCTTCAGCGGCCAGCGCCAGCGCCAGGTTGGCGGCCGTGGTGCTCTTGCCCACGCCGCCCTTGCCGGACGCCACCGCCACAACATTCTTCACGCCAGGCAGCAACTGCACGCCACGCTGCACCGCGTGCGCCACGATCTTGCTCTGGATGTTCACCGACACGTTGCCGACACCGGCCACGCCCTTGGCGGCCGCCACCAGGGCCTGGCGCAGGGCCGGCAGCTGGCTCTTGGCCGGGTAGCCCAGTTCGATATCGAAAGCCACGTCACCGCCCTGGACGGCCAGGTTCTTGAGGGCCTTGCTGGAAACGAAATCTTTGCCGGTGTTGGGATCGACGACGGTCTTGAGAGCGTCCAACAACGCCTGTTCTGTCACTGCCATGGGGGTATTGCTCCTGTTGTCCGCATAGTCTAGCCGTGGCGCCATACACCCCGCGCCGGTAGGCGTATCACCCGACCGGGTTAACCCCAAGCCGCCGGCCACCGGACAACACAGGCCACCCCGCATAATCAAAGCATGAGCGCCCCCACCCCGCAGAACATCGGCCTGCTGCTGACCGGCGGCGGTGCCCGCGCGGCCTACCAGGTGGGGGTACTGGAGGCGGTGGCCGACCTGCGGCTGGCCTGCGGGGCCGGCGGCGAACGCAACCCCTTTGCCATCATCACCGGCACCTCGGCCGGCGCCATCAACGCGGCCGCCCTGGCCTGCGGGGCCGATGACATCGACCTCGCGGTGCGACGGGTTGTAGACGTGTGGCAGAACTTCGAGGCGCATCAGGTCTACCAGTCCGACGTGCTGAGCGTGATGCGCAGCGGCGCCAAATGGCTGAGCCTGCTGTCGCTGGGCTGGGTGGTGGCCAAGTGGCGCCGCCTCAAACCTCGCTCGCTGCTGGACAACTCGCCTCTGGAGGAGCTGTTGCGCGACATGGTGCCGCTGGAACGATTGCCCACCTTGGTGGCGCAGGGCCACCTGCAGGCGCTGGCGGTCACGGCGTCGAGCTACAGCTCGGGCCACCACGTGACCTTCTTCGACGGCAGCGAGCACATGCAGCCCTGGGTGCGCTCACAAAGGCTGGCGGTGCGCCACCCCATCACCTACGAGCACCTGCTGGCGTCGTCCGCCATCCCCTTCATCTTCCCGGCCATGCCGCTGCCGATCCAGGGCCGCACCGAGTACTTCGGCGACGGCTCCATGCGCCAGACCGCGCCAGTGGCGCCGGCCATCCACCTGGGTGCCGAACGCATCCTCGTCATCGGCGCCGGGCGCATGCACGAGCCGCGCGACACCACCGAGACTGGTGTCAGCCACGCCTACCCGTCACTGGCGCAGATCGCCGGCCACGCCATGTCGAGCATCTTCCTGGACGCGCTGTCGGTCGACATCGAGCGCATCCGGCGCATCAACCACACGCTGACGCTGGTCCCCCCCGAAGCGCGCCAAGCCAGCGCGCTGCGGCCGGTGGAGCTGCTGGTCATCTCCCCCTCGGAGCGGCTGGACAGACTGGCAGCCCAGCACATCGACGCCCTGCCCGCCGCAGTGCGCACCATGCTCGGTGCGCTAGGCGTGTCGTCGAGCGCCAACGACGTCAAGGGCGGCGCGCTGGCGAGCTACCTGTTGTTCGAGACCGCCTACACGCGCGAACTGATGAAGCTGGGCTATGCCGACGCACTGAAGCAGAAAAGCGAGATCCTGCGCTTTTTCGGCTGGCCGTCGCCGGACGGTGACACGCCGCCGCCCAACCCACCGCACCCCGAGCGCCGGCGCGATCCCTTGCGGCTGTAAGCACCGGCAGCGGTGGCACGGGCCGATTAAAATGGCAGGTTCCCCCGAGAAAGCCGTACCACGATGACCCGCAAGCTTTTCGTCACCACCGCCCTGCCCTACGCCAACGGCAATTTCCATATCGGCCACATCATGGAGTACATCCAGGCCGACATCTGGGTGCGCCTGCAGCGCATGCTGGGTCATGAGGTGCATTTCGTCGGGGCCGACGACGCGCACGGCGCACCCATCATGATCGCGGCCGAGAAGGCCGGCAAGACACCGCAGCAGTTCGTGGCCGACATCGCCGCCGGCCGCCCGCAGTACCTGCAGGGCTTCCACATCCAGTTCGACAACTGGAGTTCGACCGACAGCCCGGAGAACCATGAGATTTCCAAGGCCATCTACCGCGACCTCAAGGCAGCCGGCCTGATCTACACCAAGACCATCGAGCAGTTCTTCGACCCCGAGAAGAGCATGTTCCTGCCGGACCGCTTCATCAAGGGCGAGTGTCCCAAGTGCGGCGCCAAGGACCAGTACGGCGACAGCTGCGAGTCCTGCGGTGCGGTCTACGCGCCCACCGAACTCAAGAACCCCTACTCGGCCCTCTCGGGCGCCACGCCGGTGCTAAAGAGCTCCGAGCATTACTTCTTCAAACTGTCGGACGAACGCTGCATCGAGTTCCTGCAGAACTGGACACAATCGGGCCGGCTGCAGAACGAGGTGGCCAACAAGATCCGCGAGTGGTTCGCCAAGGACGAGCAGGGCAATGGCGGCCTGGGTGACTGGGACATCTCGCGCGACGCGCCCTACTTCGGCATCGAGATCCCCGACGCGCCGGGCAAGTACTTCTACGTCTGGCTCGACGCCCCCGTGGGTTACCTGGCCTCGCTCAAGAACTACCTGGGCAAGATCGGTGTCGACTACGAGAAATACATCGCCGACCCGGCCGTTGAGCAGTACCACTTCATCGGCAAGGACATCACCTACTTCCACACCCTGTTCTGGCCGGCCATGCTGCACTTCAGCGGCCGCAAGACGCCGAGCAACGTCTTCGTGCACGGCTTCATCACCGTCAGCGGCGAGAAGATGAGCAAGAGCCGCGGCACCGGCATCGACCCGCTCAAGTACCTGGCCATCGGCATGAACCCCGAGTGGCTGCGCTACTACATCGCTGCCAAGCTCAACAGCCGCGTGGAAGACGTGGACTTCAACCCGGATGACTTCGTCGCCCGCGTCAATGCCGACCTGATCGGCAAGTACGTCAACATCGCCTCGCGCGCAGCCGGCTTCATCGCCAAGCGCTTCGGGGGCAAGCTGGGCGAGATTTCCGCCGACGGCGACCAGGTGCTGGAGCACCTGCGCGATGCGGCGCCGCAGGTGGCCGAACTGCTGGGCGAGCGCGAGTACGGCAAGGCCCTGCGCGAGGTCATGCTGCTGGCCGACCGCGTGAACGAGTACGTGGACCAGAACAAGCCCTGGGAGCTGGCCAAGCAGGACGGCATGGACGCGCGCCTGCACGACGTCTGCACGGTGTGCATCGAGTCGTTCCGCCTGCTGACCCTGTATCTGAAGCCGGTGCTGCCGGCGCTGGCGGCGCAGGTGGAAGGCTTCCTGAAGATCCAGCCCCTGCAGTGGGCTGATGCTCAGAAGGCGTTGGGTGCCGGCCATGCCATCGGCGAGTACAAGCACCTGATGCAACGCGTCGACCCCAAGCTGCTCGACGCCCTGTTCGAGCCGCCCGCCGTACCCGAGCCGGAAAAAGTGTTGCCCGGCGGTGAAGAGATCGCGCCCGTGATCAGCATCGACGACTTTGCCAAGATCGACCTGCGCATTGCCAAGATCGTCAACTGCGAGCCGGTGGAAGGCTCCACCAAGCTGCTGCGCCTGACGCTGGACGTGGGCGAAGGCAAGACCCGCAACGTCTTTTCCGGCATCGCCAGTGCCTACAAGCCCGAAGACCTGGTGGGCAAGCTCACCGTGATGGTGGCCAACCTGGCGCCGCGCAAGATGAAGTTTGGTGTCTCGGAAGGCATGGTGCTGGCCGCCAGCCACGGCGACGAGAAGGCCGAACCCGGCATCTACGTGCTCAACCCTTGGCCGGGCGCGCAACCCGGCATGCGGGTGCGCTGAAGCCCGGCTGACCGCGGCTCAGGTCGACACCACCTCGAAGCGCGCGCGGCCCGAGCCCTTGGTGCGGTAGAGCGCCGCATCGGCGCACTGCAGCAGGCTCTCGGGCAACAGGTCGGGGTCGGCCACGGCCGTGGCCACGCCGATGCTGATGGTCAACCACGGCGCCACCGGCGAGTTGGCGTGCGGAATGGCTGCCTTGTGCAGCTCATCCATGCAGCGCTGCGCCATGATGCGGGCCGCCTCGACATCGGCCCCGGGCAGCAGCATGACGAACTCCTCGCCGCCGTATCGTGCCACCACCTCACCGGCGCGCTGCGCGCAGTCGAACAGGATGCCGGCGATCTGGCGCAGGCAGGCGTCCCCGGTCGGGTGGCCATAGTGGTCGTTGTAGCGCTTGAAGTAGTCGATGTCGATCATCAGCAGGGAGATCGGCTGCTGGCTGCGCGCGCTGCGCAGCCACTCCGTCTGCAGGCTCTGGTCGAACTGGCGCCGGTTGGCCAGACCGGTGAGGCTGTCGGTGGTGGACAGGCGCGACAGCAGCTCGTTGGCGCGCTCCAGCTCCTGGCTCTTCTCCACCAGATCGGTGACATCCATGCGGACCGTGATCAGCGTGCCCGACGGAGCGCGCGTCTCGTAGTAGTGCATCCAGCGGCCGTCCTTGGCGCGTCGCAACACCGGCACCTTGAGCAGACCGCGTGCGGCCAGACGCTGGCGCAGCCATTCGTCCTCGCGCCCCAACGCCTCCTCGATCTCGCCGCGCGCCAAGCTGCGCCGCAGCAGGGTCTCGTAGGTCAGGCCCACCATCTCGCCACCGGCGTTGAACGGCGGCATGTCCACCACCTCGCGGTTGTACATGATCAACCGATCCGCCTCGTCGTAGATCGCCACGCCGGCCGGCATGGCATCGATGGCTTCATGCAGGCGTACCCGCGCCGCATGGGCCTCGGCGCGTGCCGCACTCAGCACTTGGCGCTGGTGCACCGATTCGGTCACATCCACGCGCACCGCCACGATGCAGCCAGAAGAGGTGCGCGCCTCGTACAGATGCGCCCAGCCACCGCCGGGCAGGCGGCGCAGCTGCGGGGCCTGGCTGCGGCCACGGCCGGCCAGACGCAGGGCAATCCATTCCTCCTCCTGACCGGCCGGCGCATCGATCAGCATGCCTTGCTGCTGAGCGCGCCGCAGCAGGTCTTCATAACGCAGGCCAACGCCCTGGGTGCGGGCGCTGTTGGGGTAAAGCTGCTCCATGCGCCGGTTGCAAATCACCAGCCGGTCTTCGGCATCGTAGAGCTCGATGGCTGCGGGCATCTCATCGATGGCCTCACGCAGGCAGGCGTAATCGCCTTCGCGCTGCAGACGTGCCTGCTCCAGCCGATCCATCTGGCGCAACTGCACATAAACCAGGGTGCCCAACAGCAACAGCCCGGCCAGCGCCAAGCCGGCCACTGCCGGCACCATGAAAGCGAGATCGCCGGCCAGGGCAAGTCCGAGCATGGCCAGCTGCAGCAGCAGGGCCAGAGACACGACGATGAGCCACCCTGGGGTGGCCAGACGCAATGCGCGGAAATGGTTCACGGAAGATTTCCCGATGGCGGAGACATGCGCGGAATCCCAACACCCTGTAGATGGCCCCGGCCTGTATTCGACCGATGGCGACTCTTCCCCGATGGCTGTGACAGCAGCCCGTAAATGTAAGCGGGCTGCAAGCGACCCAGCCATCCCCCAAACGGGGGATAGGGTTTACAGCAGTAAACTGAAGCCCTCTCGCCGTCTCTGACCTGCCAGCAGCACGCACAATCCATGCCCGGATCCAAACTGTCGATGCATCCGCCCCACCACCTGCACTGGTGGACCGACATCCACCGTTCGGCAGCGGTCAACATCCGGCTGGGCATGACGCTGAGCTTCATTGCCGGCGCCACCAATGCCGGTGGCTTTCTAGCCATCGGCCACTACACCTCCCACATGACCGGCCTGCTGTCCTCGGTGGCCGACCACCTGGTACTGGGCCAGTTCGGGCTGGTGATGGCCAGCCTGGCGGCGATTGCCGCCTTCATCGGTGGCGCCATGACGACCGCGATGATGGTCAACTGGGGCATGCGCCGCCAGCTGCGCAGCGCCTTTGCGCGCCCGCTGGTGCTGGAGACCGGCTTGCTGCTGGTGTTCGGCCTGTTCGGCGCCGCCATCCATCTGCATGCCGAACTGTTCGCGCCGCTGACGGTGCTGCTGCTGTGCTACATCATGGGGCTGCAGAACGCCGTCATCACCAAGATCTCCAACGCCGAGATCCGCACCACCCACGTGACCGGGCTGGTGACCGACATCGGCATCGAGCTGGGCAAGATGGCCTACATCAACCGCTCGCCGCTGCCGAATCGGGTGCAGGCCAACCGCCGCAAGCTGCGCATCCACCTGTCGCTGGTCGGCGCCTTCTTCACCGGCGGCGTGCTCGGCGCCCTCGGCTTCAAGCTGTGGGGCTATGTCACCACCGTGCCGCTGGCGGTGCTGCTGGCCCTGCTGGTGTCGGGGCCACTGCTGCACGACCTTCGCAGCGGCCGCCTGGCGCCCGCCGCGGGGCAGGACTGACGCCCACCTTTGCCCGCGTCAACACGGCAGGTACACTCGGTCGCCATGCGCGATGCCGAACCCGCCCGTCCGCCGGCGTTCTTCCGCCCCAGGCTGCTTGACACCCTGCCGGGCTACACCCGCGAGCGCTTGCTGCGCGACCTGAGCGCCGGCACCACGGTCGGCATCGTGGCACTGCCATTGGCCATGGCCTTCGCCATGGCCAGCGGGCTCAAACCCGAGGCCGGCCTGTTCACCGCCATCATCGCCGGCTTCCTGATCTCGGCCCTGGGCGGCAGCCGGGTCCAGATCGGCGGGCCGGCCGGCGCCTTCATCGTCATCGTCTACGGCCTGGTCGAGCGCTATGGCCTGGCCAACCTGATCATCGCCACGGCCATGTCGGGCGTGCTGCTGTTCTTGATGGGCTTCTTCCGGCTCGGCACCTTGATCCGTTTCATTCCAGTGGCGGTGGTGATCGGCTTCACCAACGGCATTGCCGTGCTGATCGCGCTGTCACAGGTCAAGGACTTCCTCGGTTTGCGGGTGCAGAGCATGCCGGCCGACTTCTTCGGCATGCTACGCACGCTGTACGGCGCGTTGCACACCGTCAACCTGCAGGCGCTCATGCTGGCGCTGGCCTGCCTGGCCATCATCGTGCTGTGGCAGTCGGCCGTTCCGCGACTGGGGCCGAAGGACACCCGTGCCGGCCGGCTGACCACCATCCCCGGCAGCGTGGTGGCGCTGGTGCTGGCCACGCTGGCGGTGACGCTGATGGACCTGCAGGTCGACACCATCGGCAGCCGCTTCGGCGGCATTCCCTCGGCCTTGCCGTCGCTCCAGTGGCCGGCCTTCTCGTGGGAGACGGTGCGCTTCCTGGTGATTCCGGCCACCACGCTGGCGCTGCTGGGCGCCATCGAGTCGCTGCTGTGCGCGCGCGTGGCCGACGGCATGACCGAGGACCGGCACGACCCGAACCAGGAGCTGATGGCCCAGGGCGTGGCCAACTTCGTCACGCCCTTCTTCGGCGGCATGCCGGCCACCGGCACCATCGCCCGCACTGTCACCAACATCAAGAGCGGCGCCACCTCGCCGGTGGCCGGCATGGTGCACGCCGGCGTGCTGCTGCTGATCGTGCTGGTGGCGGCCCCTTTGGCGGGCAATGTGCCGCTGGCGGCGCTGGCCGCCATCCTGATGTTCGTGGCCTGGAACATGGGCGAATGGCGCGAGTTCGTGCACCTGCGTCAGTTCCGCCTGCCCTACCGCATCACGCTGCTGGCGGTGTTCTTGCTGACCGTGGTGTTTGACCTCACGGTGGCGGTCGAGGTTGGCCTGATCGCCGCCTGCATCACCTTCATCTACCGCATCTCCAGCCTGTCGCGTTCGGAAGCCGTCAGCGCGCAGGACCATCCCGTTCTGGCCGGACTGGAAACGCGCGTGAGTGCTTACCGCCTTTACGGCGCCCTGTTCTTCGGTGCCGTCAAGCTGGTGGAGGAGATGGAAAACCATCTGCCCGAACACACCTTGGTGCTGGACCTGAAAAACGTGATCTATGTCGACTCCTCTGGCGCCGACACCCTGATGGACCTGGCCCGCACCTGCCGCAAAAGCGGCAAGCGCCTCGTGCTGTGCGGCCTGCAGCACCAACCGCTGGACATCGCGCGCCGCTGCGGCCTGCTGGACCTGGTGCCCGAGGCCGACCGCAGCCCCGACCTGGCCGGCGGTCTGGCGCTGGCGGTGGCCGGCGCGGCCGGGACCTGAGACGCTGCCGCTAAAATGGCCGGTGCCTGTCGAGTACAGGCCCAGAACGAGGTCTGCCCATGCATATTTTCCGCCGCCCCGATTACAAATCCGACACCACCCAGTTCATCGAACAGCTCAAGGCCAGCCGGCCCGAGCTTGAAGCCGGCCAGCGCCAGGGGCGCGAGCTGCTGTGGGACAAGGCGGTCGACCGCGAGGCCTGGGCCAACTATGCCGCGGCCCGCGTGGCGCAGAAGCCCTACGTCTACCAGAACGAAGCCCAATAATTGATCATCAAATCGGCCAGCAGCCCTTGCCAAAAAAGCGCAGGCAGCTCCTGATTTGATAGCAAATTCATGAGCGACACCGTCGACAGCGCCGGCTTGGCGGCCCCCGAGGCGCCCTTGCCGCCCGACATGCCCGAGGTTGTGGACCACGTGGCGGTGGCGCGCCTGTACGGTGAGCCGCTGTTCGCGCTGCCGCAGGACCTCTACATCCCGCCCGACGCGCTGGAGGTCTTCCTCGAGGCCTTCGAAGGGCCGCTGGACCTGCTTCTCTACCTGATCCGCAAGCAGAACTTCAACATCCTCGACATCCCCATGGCGGCAGTCACGCGCCAGTACCTGAGCTATGTCGACGAGGTCCGCAGCCGCAACCTGGAGCTGGCGGCCGAGTACCTGTTGATGGCGGCCATGCTGATCGAGATCAAGTCGCGCATGCTGCTGCCGCCCAAAAAGACGGCCGAAGGCGAGGAGGCCGAAGACCCGCGCGCCGAGCTGGTGCGCCGCCTGCTGGAATACGAGCAGATCAAGCTGGCCGCCGCCAGCCTGAACAACCTGCCGCAGTACGGGCGCGACTTCCTCAAGGCGCAGGTCTATATCGAGCAGGCGCTCACCCCGCGCTTTCCCGACGTGCATGTGGTGGATCTGCAGGAGGCCTGGGCCGACATCCTCAAGCGCGCCAAGCTGGTGCAGCACCACAAGATCTCGCGCGAGGAACTGTCGGTACGCGAGCACATGAGCATCGTGCTCAAGGCCCTGCAGGGCCGCAAGTTCGTCGAATTCGAGCACCTCTTCGACCCTGAAAAGGGCACGCCGGTGCTGGTGGTGACCTTCATCGCCCTGCTCGAACTGGCCAAGGAAAGCCTGATCGAGATCACCCAGGCCGAAGCCTTTGCCCCGATCTACGTGCGGCTGGCGTACTCGCCGGTCTGAGCACGTTCCCCTGCCCGCGAGACGCATTCCGTGACTTCATCCCATCATTTCGATGTCCTGATCGTCGGCAGCGGCCTGGCCGGCCTGAGCGCGGCGCTGCACCTCGCGCCGACCCACCGCGTGGCGGTGCTGACCAAGCGCGAACTCAACGACGGCTCCAGCCGCTGGGCCCAGGGCGGCATCGCTGCCGTGATGGCCGAAGGCGACAACTTCGAATCGCATGTGCAGGACACATTGGTGGCTGGCGCCGGCCTGTGCGATCCGGAAGCCACCCGCTTCGTGGTCGAGCACGCGCCGGAGAACATCCGCTGGCTGCAGCAGCTCGGCGTGCCCTTCTCCCTGGAGGCCGGCCAGCTGCACCTGACACGCGAGGGCGGCCACAGCGAGCGGCGCATCGTGCACGCGACCGACGCCACCGGGGCCGCCGTACAGGACACGCTGATGGCCCGGGTGCGCGCCACGCCCAACATCACGCTGTTCGAGCACCACATGCTGGTGGACCTGATCACCGGCCCGAAGCTCGGCCTGGCAGAGCCGCGCTGCTACGGACTGTACGCACTCGACGAGACCACCGACCAGGTGCTGACCTTCAGCGCACCGCACACCATCCTGGCCACCGGCGGCGCCGGCAAGGTCTACCTCTACACCACCAACCCCGACACCGCCACCGGCGACGGCATCGCCGCAGCCTGGCGTGCCGGCTGCCGCGTGGGCAACATGGAGTTCATCCAGTTCCACCCGACCTGCCTGTACCACCCGGATGCCAAGTCCTTCCTCATCAGCGAGGCGGTGCGTGGCGAAGGTGGCAAGCTCATCCTGCCGGACGGCACCCGCTTCATGCCGGCGCACGATGCCCGCGCCGAGCTGGCGCCGCGCGACGTGGTGGCCCGCGCCATCGACTTCGAGATGAAGAAGCGCGGCCTGGACTGTGTCTACCTCGACATCTCGCACCAGCCCAAGGCATTCCTGCTGGAGCACTTTCCGACCATCTACGCGCGCTGCCTGGAGCTCGGCATCGACATCGCCAAACAGCCGATCCCGGTGGTGCCCGCCGCGCATTACACCTGCGGCGGCGTGGTCACGGACCTGGCGGGCCGCAGCGACCTGCCCGGCCTCTATGCCATCGGCGAGGCCAGTTGCACCGGGCTGCATGGTGCCAACCGGCTGGCCAGCAACTCGCTGCTGGAATGCATGGTGTTCGCCCGTGCCGCCGCCAGCGCCATCGCGCAGGATGCCGACGCCGTCTGCCCGGCACTGCCAGCGTGGGACGACAGCCGCGTGATCGATGCCGATGAGATCGTTGTGATCTCGCACAACTGGGACGAGCTGCGCCGCTTCATGTGGGACTATGTCGGCATAGTGCGCACCAACAAGCGGCTGGAACGCGCGGCGCACCG
>JAYRLJ010000298.1:0-2520 GCA_041905305.1 Hylemonella sp.
GAGGTTCCTGGGCGGTGTTGGCCGGGACAGCCTTGATCGGACCGGCGAGCAGATCGCGGACGTAGGCTTCGACGGTGTTGGCTTCGTTAAACACTCATCTCTCCCTGTACCAATCGATTACCGACACCGCTGATGAAGCGCTTTGAATCGTTTAGCTTCTGAAGCGCTCGAATTCGAGACGAATCGACCTCTGAAATCGTGTCCGCGATCTCTTCCTGTTTGCGTAAAGGTGGCAACGGAATCTCAGTAGACCTGAAATCCACAAGATGAATGTGCTTGATCGCCGACCCCGAGGTCTTCTGCCCAATTCGCCGCCTGAACCCAGTCGAATCGAAGAAATAGCGAAGGTATTTCCCAGATAACAACTCACGATTTGGCTTCAAAAGAGCCACAGAAACGAAAAGGCTGAATTCAATATCCGGATCAATGAATCGAGCAACTCCGAGTGTCCCGTCCTTCGAAACAAGAACATCGCCGCGCTCCGGATTGGCCCTTTTGAAAAGCTCCTTGTGATCTGCCTCCGTCACGAATCGGGTATCGGAAAAGTCTATTCCAGGCCCACGCGTGAGGTTTTCGACTACGAGAAACGGTACACCGGCTGACGCATAGGACGGCGTTTTGTGTGCGCCATCAACAATCTTCGTGGTAACAGCATCAAGTCGCGCCAGTTTTGCCTTGGTTTCAGCCAGCAGAGCATCGATCGTCGAAAAGTACAGCGCATCGAGAGTGGCGAGTAACGAATGCTCGGCCTCTAAAAGTGCGACGCCGGAGGCTAAGAGTTCGACTGCTCGGCGCTGCTGGTCAATGGGCGGCAGTGCAAACTCAAAGTTCGCCAGACTCGTCCAGTTGGTGCGAGGGCTCAGCGACCCTGCCGACGTGCCCACCGCGTGATCGAAGAAGGCGTCGGTCTGGCAAATGAAGGGCAGCAGCTCCGGCAGCAAGACCTGCGCATCCTTGGTCTCCAGCACGTAGATGTCCCCGGAGCACACGCCGGAGAAGTCCGCCATAGCCACCTTGCGCTGATATGCGCGGCGCTTGCCGAACAGCACCTGCCCCGGTTGAAACACGCTGGTGAAGGTCACGCCGTCAGCGACGCTACCCCAACTGCGGATGCGCAGATCACCGGGTTCGAGATGTTCCAGACCGACGTAGCGCTCGATGCCATCGGCCAACGGATCTTGGCTGCGGGCTTTCGAGAGGCGCACCACGTCGCCGAATTTCACCCGACGCCAACCGGGCTTCAAATCCCTTTCAATCATTACGCTTGTCCTCTGGGGCGACATACGCCTGGTGTGGGTGTTTGGCGCTTTCCGGGTAGCGGAAACGTAATTGGCCGTCACGCACCATGGGTATTAGGTGTTTGTTGCGCAGGTAGTCGCGGTCTTTACCCAGCAAGGTTGCAAGTTGATCACCGCTCTGGGGCGCCCACTGGCACAGGCGGCGGATGCCGTCACGCAAGGCTTCGCTGCTGATCCGGCCCTGCAAGGTTGCAAGTAAGGTTGCAAGCTCAGGCGGCAAGGTTGCAAGCTGGGGGTTGCATGCTTGCTGGCCCGCTACCGCCTCTGCAGGCTGAGGCTGGCCAACAGGAGGGGTGTCTGCGGGGTCATCCAACGGCAGCTCTGACTGTGCGCGCTCCGGAGTCGGACGAGGCTCATTACCGGCCAGGGTGTAATAGGTGCGACTGCCTGCACCCTGCTTCTCAAGCAGGCCCCGGTCGCGCAGCCGGCGCAGTACCATGCTGGCGGCCAGGGTATCCGAGCCACAGAAGTCGCGGCAGGCGGTGTTATCCACCGCACCGGTTGCCCGCACATAGATCAGCACCTTGGCTTCGATGCGGGCGGACTCGTCCACCGCATTGAGTTCATCCAGTAGATCCGTAGCGCTACGCATCGGCAGCCTCCTGAGCGACGAGGCCTTCGAGCGTTTCGACCAGCGCATCCATCTGTTGCCAGAAGGCGCGACCGTCGGTCTGCCATTGATCCCAGGAGGAGCGCAGCGATACCGCGTCGCCATTGCTGTCGGTCGCGGGCGCAGCGGCAACGCGCTTCACGTACAGCGGGATCGAGAGGTTGCCGGCATTGGCGCCGATTTCGGCCAGAGTGGCCACCTTGGCGAAGCCGGGCACATCCGCAAAGGTCTTGTAGGCGCTCAGGATGCGCTGCTGGTGCTCAGGTCTAAGAAAGCTCTGCGCCCGCTCCCGGGTGACCTCGTTCACCGCGTCGATGAAGATCACCTTGCCCTTGCGAGCGGCGGCCTTCTTGCGGTTGCAGATGACGATGCACGACTCCATCGGGGAGTTGTAGAACAGGTTGGGGCCCAAGCCGATGACGGCCTCGACCCAGTCCTGTTCGACCATCTTGGCGCGCATGGCCTGTTCTTCGTTGCGAAACAGCACGCCGTGGGGCCAGAGCACGGCACACCGCCCCTTGGCGGTGAGGCTGCTCAGGATGTGCTGCTGGAAGGCGTAGTCGGCGCGGCCCTGCGGCGGCGTACCCAGCGAGTTGCGGCCCCACTTGTCAC
>JAYRLJ010000298.1:2530-4098 GCA_041905305.1 Hylemonella sp.
GGCCTCGCGGTTCCACTGCTTGATGGAGTACGGCGGGTTGGCCAGGATCACGTCGAACTGGCGCAGGCGGTCGCCTTCGATGTGCTTGGGTTCGGCCAGTGTGTCACCCCGGATGATCTCGAAGTCCTCCACGCCGTGCAGGAACAGGTTCATGCGGGCGATGGATGAGGTAATGAGGTTGCGCTCCTGCCCGTAAAGCTTGAGGGTGCGGTACTCGCCGCCGGAGCGCTTCACTTCGTCCAAGGCCGAGATCAGCATGCCGCCGGTTCCGCAGGTGGGGTCGTAAATCGACTCACCTGCCTGCGGTGCCAGGAGTTGCGTCATCAAGTGCACAACGGTGCGGTTGGTGTAGAACTCAGCCGCCGTGTGGCCGGAATCGTCCGCGAACTTCTTGATCAGGTACTCGTAGGCGTTGCCCAGCTCATCCTCGGGGACGTTGGCCACTGAGAGTGTCTGGGTCGAAAAGTGCTCGATCAGGTTTTTCAGCGTTTCATCGGGCAGGCGCTCGCGGTTGGTCCACGGCGCATCGCCGAAGATGCCGTCGAGCAGATCCGGGTTGGCGGTTTCGATGGCGCGCATGGCCTTCTGGATGGCGGCACCGACGTTCTTCGGGGTCTCGCGTATATCGTTCCAGTGCGCGCCCTCGGGAATCTGGAAGCGGTGGTTCTCCGCGAACTGCGCGTAGGAGAGGTCTCCACCTGAGTTGGCCAGGGCCGCTTGGTATTCCTCGTCCCAGACATCCGAGACGCGCTTGTAGAACAGCAGCGGAAAGATGAACTGCTTGTAGTCGCCGGCGTCGATGAGGCCGCGCAGCAGCACGGCGGCTCCCCACAGGTAGCTTTCGAGTTCTTGTTGGCTGATGCGTTTGCTTGGGTGACTCATTGCAGCCATCCCCCTTCAGTCATGACCTGCGCAAGCCGCTCTTCGGCTTCACGGCAGCGGGTGAGCGCGTCCTTGAATGCCGCGATGGCATCGGGCAGCGGTGGGATGTCTTCCTGCAATGGCGGCAGGACATAGCGCGAAATGTTCAGCGTCCAGTCTTCGGCCTTGATCTCGTCGAGGCTGACCACGCGGACTGCGTCCTGCACGTCAGCAAAGCCGCGATACCAGCCGAGGATTTCGGTGGCGTGCTCGGGTTCCAGATAGTTCTGCGCCCGCCCACGGCGGAACAGGCGCGACGCATCGGCGACCAGCACCTTCTTCTTGTGCTTAGCTGGCTTGCGCTTGCGCAGAACCAGGATGCAAGCAGCCAAGCCGGTGCCGTAAAACAGGTTGGGCGCCAAACCGATGACAGCTTCGACCAGATCCATTTCCAGCAGCTTCTGGCGAATGCTGCCTTCCACACCTTTGCGGAACAGGGCGCCCTGGGGCAGCACCACGGCCATCCGGCCGCTGACGTCGGCCATCGACTTGACCATGTGTTGCACCCAGGCAAAGTCACCGCTGGATGAGGGCGGCAAGCCGGCAAAGTTGCGGCCGAAGGGATCGTTCAGCCACAGGTCCTCGCCCCACTTTTCCAGCGAGAACGGGGGGTTGGCGATCACGCAGTCGAAGGTGGCCAGTCGGTC
>JAYRLJ010000299.1:0-4092 GCA_041905305.1 Hylemonella sp.
AGTTCTACAACGAGGGCGCGGTGACCTTCCCCTACCTCTCCGACGGCATGTGGTTCCTGACGCAGCACAAGCGCTGGGGCCTGCTCAAGGACCACCCGGACTACCTGGGCGTGGCCAAGCAGATCAACCAGATCGAGCTCTACAAGGAAGCGGCCACCGCCGCCAAGGCGCCCGTGCCGAAGGACGCGATGCGCACGTCCAAGTTCATGGACGGCGTGGTGTGGGACGGCAAGGACCCGAAGAAGTACGCCGACAGTTTCAAGATCAAGGTCTGAGGGGTAGCCATCATGGTCAGCGCCGTGTTTCATCCGCCGGTGGACGGGGTCAGCCCCGCCACCCCGCCCGTTGCTACTGAAAAAGTAGCATCTTCCAACCGCCCCGCAAGGGCTGCGGCCGCAAAACACCAGGAACCGGCGGCGCCACAGGCGCCCGGCTACGACTGGCGCGGCCTGGCCCTGCGGGTGCTGCCGCCGGTCTTTGGCCTGGCACTGCTGGTGGGCATCTGGGCGCTGGTGGCACTCACCAGCAAAGGCAGCATTCCGAGCCCGTCCGAGACCTGGACGCAGGCGGTGGACGTCTTCAGCGACCCGTTCTACCGCAAGGGCCCGAACGACCAGGGCGTGGGCTGGAACGTGCTGATGTCGCTCGAGCGCGTCGCCTTGGGTTTTGGTCTGGCGGCGCTGGTGGGCATCCCGGCCGGTTTCCTGATCGGGCGCTTCGAGTTCCTGAGCCGCATGTTCAACCCGCTCATCAGCCTGCTGCGCCCGGTGTCGCCGCTGGCCTGGCTGCCCATCGGCCTGCTGGTGTTCAAGGGCGCCAACCCGGCCGCCATCTGGACCATCTTCATCTGCTCGATCTGGCCCATGGTGATCAACACCGCGGTGGGCGTGCAACGCGTGCCGAGCGACTACATGAACGTGGCGCGGGTGCTCAACCTCTCCGAATGGAAGATCCTGACCAAGATCCTGTTCCCCGCCGTGCTGCCCTACATGCTGACGGGCGTGCGGCTGGCGGTGGGCACCGCCTGGCTGGTCATCGTGGCGGCCGAGATGCTGACCGGCGGCGTGGGCATCGGTTTCTGGGTCTGGGACGAGTGGAACAACCTCAACGTCAAGAACATCATCGTCGCCATCTTCGTTATCGGCATCGTCGGGCTGGTGCTCGAGTTTGCCCTGATCAAACTGGCCAGCGCCTTTACTTTCGACGAGGTGAAATCATGAACAAGTTCATCGAAATCCAGGGTGTGGCGCAGACTTTCCGCACCAAGAAGGGTCTCTTCCCTGCCCTGCGCGACATCGACCTGACCATCGCCAAGGGCGAGTTCGTGGCGCTGATCGGCCACTCGGGCTGTGGCAAGTCCACCTTGCTCAACCTGATTGCGGGCCTGACCACACCGACCGCCGGCACCCTGCTGTGCGCCAACCGCGAGATTGCCGGCCCCGGCCCGGAGCGCGCGGTGGTGTTCCAGAACCATTCGCTGCTGCCCTGGCTGACCTGCTTCGAAAACGTCTACCTGGCCGTGGAGCGCGTCTTCGGCGCCAACGAGACCAAGGCCCAGCTCAAGGCCCGCACCGAAGCGGCGCTCGAGCTGGTGGGCCTGGGCCATGCGGCCACCAAGCGCCCGGGCGAGATCTCGGGCGGCATGAAACAACGCGTCGGCATTGCCCGCGCCCTCTCCATGGAGCCGCAGGTGCTGTTGATGGACGAGCCCTTCGGCGCGCTGGATGCGCTGACGCGCGCCAAGCTGCAGGACGAGCTGCTGGAGATCGTTGCGCGCACCCACAGCACGGTGGTGATGGTGACGCACGACGTGGACGAGGCAGTGCTGCTGAGCGACAAGATCGTGATGATGACCAATGGCCCGGCCGCCACCATCGGCGAGGTGCTGGCGGTGGACCTGCCGCGCCCGCGCAACCGCGTCGCCTTGGCCGAGAACACCCAGTACCAGCATTACCGCAAGGCGGTGATCGATTTCCTCTACACCCGGCAAGGGCACGTCGAAAAGGCAGCTTGAGGAGGCCACCATGGACATGAGAGTCAACCCCAAGAACAAAATGAAGCTGGTGATGGTCGGCAACGGCATGGCCGGTGTGCGCGCGATCGAAGAGCTGCTGAAGATCGCACCCGACCTGTACGACATCACCGTCTTCGGTGCCGAACCGCACCCCAACTACAACCGCATCCTGCTGTCGCCGGTGCTGGCCGGCGAGCAGACGCTGGAGCAGATCGTGCTCAACGACTGGGCCTGGTACCAGGACAACGGCATCACCCTGCACGCCGGCTGGACGGTGACCGAGGTGGACCGCGTCAAGCGCGTGGTGCATGCGAAGAACGCCGCCGGCGAGACGCTCAGTGCGCCTTACGACCGCCTGATCCTCGCCACCGGCTCCAACCCCTTCATCCTGCCCATCCCGGGCAAGGAGCTGGCAGGCGTGCTGGCCTACCGCGACATTGCCGACACCCAGGCCATGATCGACGCGGCCGCCAAGTACAAGCACGCGGTGGTCATCGGCGGCGGCCTTCTGGGCCTGGAGGCCGCCAACGGCCTGATGAAGCGCGGCATGCAGGTGAGCGTGGTGCACGTGGCGCCCTGGCTGATGGAGCGCCAGCTCGACGACGTGGCCGGCAAGCTGCTGCAGCAGTCATTGGAAGAACGCGGCATGCAGTTCCTGATCGGCGCGCAGACGCAAGAGCTGGTGGGCGGCGCCGACGGACGCGTGAAGAGCGTGAAGTTCAAGGACGGCAGCGAGGTACCGGCCGAGCTGGTGGTGATGGCGGTGGGCATCCGCCCCAACACCGCGCTGGCCGAACGCATGGGCCTGCACGTGAACCGCGGCATCGTGGTCAGCGACACCCTGCAGACCACCACCGACGCGCGCATCTACGCCGTGGGCGAATGCGCCGCGCACCGCGGCATTGCCTACGGCCTGGTGGCGCCGCTGTTCGAGCAGGGCAAGGTGCTGGCCAACCACCTGGCCGAGTTCGGCATCGGCCGCTACACGGGATCGCTGACCTCCACCAAGCTCAAGGTCACCGGCATCGACCTCTTCAGTGCCGGCAACTTCATGGGCGGTGACGACACGGAGGAGATCGTGATGAGCGACCCCGGCGCCGGCGTCTACAAGAAGCTGGTGCTGAAGGACGACAAGCTGGTGGGCGCGTGCCTGTATGGCGACACGGTGGACGGCTCCTGGTACTTCAAGCTGCTGCGCGACGGCCGGCCGGTGGCCGACATCCGCGACCGGCTGATGTTCGGTGAGAGCAACATCGGCGACGCCGGCCATGAAGGCCACAGCAAGGCCGCCGCCATGGCTGACACCGACGAAGTGTGCGGCTGCAACGGCGTGACCAAGGGCAGCATCTGCAAGGCCATCAAGGAAAAGGGCCTGTTTACGCTGGACGAGGTGCGCAAGCACACCAAGGCCAGCGCCAGCTGCGGCTCCTGCACCGGACTGGTGGAACAGATCCTGATGTTCACCGCCGGCGGCGACTACTCGGCCAGCCCCAAGACCAAGGCCATGTGTGGCTGCACCGAGCACGGCCACCAGGCAGTGCGTGATGCGATCCGCGAGCACAAGCTGCTGACCATCGCTGACGTCTTCAAGTTCATGGACTGGAAGACACCCAACGGCTGCGCCAGCTGCCGCCCGGCCGTCAACTACTACCTGATCAGCAGCTGGCCCAAGGAGGCGAAGGACGATCCACAGAGCCGCTACATCAACGAACGCAGCCACGCCAACATCCAGAAGGACGGCACCTACAGCGTGATCCCGCGCATGTGGGGCGGCGAGACCACGGCCGACGAGCTGCGCCGCATCGCCGACGCGGTGGACAAGTACAAGATCCCCACCGTCAAGGTGACCGGCGGCCAGCGCATCGACCTGCTGGGCGTGAAGAAGGAAGACCTGCAGGCGGTGTGGCGCGACATCGGCATGCCCAGCGGCCACGCCTACGCCAAGGCGCTGCGCACCGTGAAGACCTGCGTGGGCAGCGAATGGTGCCGCATGGGCACGCAGGACAGCACGCAGATGGGCAAGGACCTGGAAAAGGCCATGTGGCGCATGTACGCGCCGCACAAGGTCAAGTTCGCGG
>JAYRLJ010000300.1:0-4074 GCA_041905305.1 Hylemonella sp.
ATTGGTGCTGCGCACGGCCCACTGGTTGGTGGCGATCTTGCGGATGTAGAGCTGCACGTCCTTGGTGTTGCCCTGCGAGTCGTAGGTGGTGAAGGTAGGTGACACGTCAAAGGCCTGCGGCGAGGTCCACACGGCCGAGCCGGCGTTCAGGTTGAAGGCCAGATCCACCTTGGTGGTGGCCGACGGCGGGTAGCGGCGCGTGGTGTCGATGAACAGCGCACCAGCACCGGGTGGGGTGGTGGTGTTGTTGTAGCCGAACAGCTTCTCGCCGTTGTTGTTGACGATGTAGCCGTCGGAGTCGAGCTTGAAGATGCCGGAGCGGCTGTACAGCGACGGCTTGTCGCGGTCCAGGCCCTGGGCGTTGAGCGGAATCAGCGGGAAGAAGCCGTCACCGTTGATCGCGATGTCCAGCGTGTTGCCGGTGACCGAGATGTTGCCTTGCGAGAACTCCTGCGAAATGGCAGAGACTTCCACACCGATACCGGTCTGACCGCCCGAGCCACCGGCACCGAGGGTGGAGGCAATCACCTCGGCGAACTCGGCACGCGAGCGCTTGGCGCCGGCGGTGTTGGCGTTGGCAATGTTGTTGCCGATGACGTCCAGGTTCTTGCTGGCGGCATTCAAGCCGGAAAGGCCGGTCTGGAAACTCATGGTCTAGGCTCCTGATAGGTGAGGGCTGTTTGAAGGGGTTGCGAGGCTCAGTAGAGCGCGGCCACATCGCTGTAGCTGATGGTCTTGCCGCTTTGCAGATTGAGTTTGAGCGCGCCGCTTTCGTTGCTGATGGATTCGATCTTCTCGACCGCCATCGGGCGTGCCGCCACCTTGTTGCTGCCGGCGCTGGCTTTGACGGCCAACTTGACGGCCTGGCCGCCGTAAGCGGAGGCGTCCCAGGTGAACTCATGGCGCCCGGCATCCTTGGCGCCGAGGTTGAAGGTGTCGAGCACCTGGCCGCCCGGGGACAGGATGTCCACCGTGACCGTGTCGGCACCGGCGGCGAGTTCGACGGCACCGGCGGCGACGCCGTTGGTGATGTTCAGGGTGTCGCCGGCCACCAGCACGTGGTGTCCCACCATGCCGCTGCTCTGCAGGATCTGCATCGACAGGAACTGCGACGACAGGCTCTTCATCGTTTCGTTGAGCTGCGTGATCCCGGTGACCGTGTTGATCTGCGCCATCTGGCTGGTCATCTGCGCGTTGTCCATGGGGTTCATGGGGTCCTGGTTGTTCAGCTGGGCCACCAGCAGCTTCAGGAAACGGTCCTGGGCGGTGTTGGCGTCGCTGAGCGCATTCGAGCCCGAGGACAGGGCGGCGGTGCTGCCGGAGGAGACGGAAGAGACGGAGGACATGGTTCGATCCTTGACGGTTACTGACCCATCTGCAGGGTCTTGAGCAGCAGCGTCTTGGCGGTGTTCATGACCTCGACGTTGTTCTGGTACGAGCGCGAGGCGGAGATCATGTTGACCATCTCCTCGACCGCGTTGACGTTGGAGTGCGTCACATAGCCCTCGGCATCCGCCATCGGATGGCTCGGGTCATGCACGCGCTTGCCGGGCTCCTGGTTTTCCTTGATGTCACGGACCTTGACGCCGGCCGAGGCCTGCGAGTCCATCAGGACGGTCTCGAACACGACCTGGCGGCCCTTGTAGACCTTGCCGTCCGGGCCGGCCACGGCGTCGACGTTGGCCAGGTTGCTGGCCACCACGTTGAGGCGCTGCGACTGCGCGCTGACCGCGCTGCCGGAAACACCGAAGATGGAGAACATGGACATGGCGAAACTCCTGAACCTTGCAATGAGTGGCTTATTGGCCCTGGATCGCGCTCAAGATCGTCTTGGCGCTGCCGTTGATGAAACGCAGGGTGGATTCGTAGCGCACCGAGTTGTCGACGAAGTTGGCGCGCTCGCGGTCGAGGTCGACGCTGTTGCCGTCCAGGGCGGGCTGGCTTTGCGGGGCATACGCCAGGCGCGCACCGTCGCCGAGCTCACCGGTGGTGCTGGCCAGCGGAATGTGGCGGCTGTTGCTGCCGCTGGGGCTCAGGCGGGCGGCGGCGGGCTGGTTGGAGCTGCCCAGGGCGTTGGCCATGGCTTCGCGGAAGTTCACGTCCCGCGCCACATAGCCCGGGGTGTCGGCGTTGGCGATGTTGCTTGCTATGACGCGCTGACGTTCGGCGCGCACCACCAGCGCCTTGGCATGGAAGTCCAGGCTGTTGGTCATTTGTGCAAACATGAATCACCCCTTTCGTATCGGTGCTACAGCGGCATCCGGAGCCACTGGCGTACGGAAATTATGGGAAGAACTTGAATTTGCGAGCCTAGGAAATGCGGGCCAATTCGCCCTTATTTGCTGGATTTGCGGGCAGCCGGCCTGCCTATAGTTGTTGCACGGTAGGGGGAGTCTCCCCGGCAGCCCTCTCGAGAGGGTGCCGTCTGTTGAAGGAAGCAACACATGACTGAACACACGACGCTGGATTCATTCAGCCGCGGCTGGCGCCTGGTGCTGGTCGCGCTGGTGGCCGGCCTGCAGCTGCTGGGCGTGGCCGCCCAGGCGCAGACCGTGGCCGCCGAGCCGGACTACCTGGGGGCCACGCGCCGCTGGCTGGACCAAGCGGTGGCCGAGGTGCAATCGGCCGCAGCCACGCCCTTGCGCATGGAGGTGCATGTCGGCGCGCTCGACAGCCGTCTGCGTCTGGCGCCCTGCGCGCGCGTCGAACCCTACCTGCCGGCGGGCACCCGCCTGTGGGGGCGCAGCCGTCTCGGGTTGCGATGTGTGGATGGCGTGGGCCGGTGGAGTGTGTTCCTGCCGATCACCATCAAGGCCGTAGGGCAGGCGTGGGTGCTGCGTCGCGACGTGCCGCCCGGCACGGTGCTCGGGCCGGAGGATGTGATGGAGGCCGAAGTGGATTGGGCGGAAGATCCCAGCCCCATCGTGGCCGACGCGGCTCAGTGGATGGGCCAGGTGACGGTGCGCGCCCTGGGAACCGGGCAGGCACTGCGCCAGAACATGGTGCGGCCGGCGCAGGTGTTCCAGGCCGGCGCCCAGGTTCGCGTGGTGGCCCAGGGCACGGGTTTCCAGATCACGGCCGATGGGCAGGCGATCTCGCCCGGCGTCGTTGGCCAGCTGACACGTGTCCGGATGGACAATGGCCGCGTGATGTCCGGCACGGTGCTGGATGCGCGTACAGTTAAATTGGAAATGTAGGAAACTGCCGAAAAAAGATGCAGAAAGGCCTAAAGTAGGCCATGATTGCGCCGATAACTCTCGTACAAGGCTACGTCCACGTGGCCTCTGGAGAACGTGATGAAAATAGGTCAACCATCAGATTTGCCGGTTTCCCCGTCCCAGACGGGCGCCGGCGCTGCTGCATCTGCCAAAGCCAACCAGCAAAGCCAAGGTGCGGCGTCGACGGCGACGCGCAACGCGACCAGTGCCACCAGCACCGCCAGCGTGGCAGTCACGGTGTCTGCACAGGTGCGTTCGATGGCGCAGGCCGAGCGGACGGGCGCCAGTGCCGTGATCGACATGGACAAGGTCAACGCCGTGCGGGATGCCATCGAGAACGGCTCCTACGTCGTGGACCCGGAAGCCATTGCCGACAAGCTCCTGTCGAACGCCAAGGAAATGCTGGATCGTTCCCGCAGCTGATCGGCTGCACCCGGAGAAATCGCCATGCTGCCCACCGAGATCGAACACCAGTTGTCGCAGATTGAAGACCAGTGCCAGGCCTTGGCCGCGGCTGTGGTCGACGGTGAGCCGCAGGCCTTGGAAGCGCTGGCCACCCAGTTCCGCCAGGCTGCACTGGATCTGACGCGCAGCGTGGAGGCGATGAAGCTGGACCGTGCCGACGTGCACGATTTCAAGCTCCGGCTGAAGAAGCTGGCCCTGTCCGTGGCCATCCACCGCGGCAGCCTCGCGCGCCAGGCCGCCATCACCGAGCGCGCGCTGCATGCGCTCGTGCCGGCCACCCAGGAGCAGACCTATGCCAGCGGCCCGTACGGTGGCGCCGCACGGCAAAGCGGTGCCTTCAAGGTGTTGACGGCCTGAGGGTCGCGCGAACCTTCCCTGTCCCCGTCCGTCA
>JAYRLJ010000301.1:0-4057 GCA_041905305.1 Hylemonella sp.
TCCACGGTGCCACGCTCGGCATCCTGGGCATGGGCCGCATTGGCCAGGGCATTGCCAAGCGCGGCGCGCACGGCTTTGGCATGAAGGTGATCTATCACAACCGCTCGCGCCTGGACGAAGCGACGGAGCGCGAGTGCAGGGCGCGCTATGTCAGCAAGGAGGAGCTGCTGAAGACGGCCGACCATCTGGTGCTGGTGCTGCCGTACTCGGCGGCCGCCCACCACGCCATTGGTGCGGCCGAACTGGCGCAGATGAAGCCGACCGCGACGCTGGTCAACATCGCGCGCGGCGGCATCGTGGATGATGCCGCGTTGGCCCAGGCCTTGCGCGACAAGCGCATTGCCGCCGCGGGCCTGGACGTGTTCGAGGGTGAGCCCAAGGTGCATCCGGACCTGCTGACCGTGCCCAACGTGGTGCTGACCCCGCACATCGCCAGCGCCAGTGTGCCGACGCGCCTGGCCATGGCCAACCTGGCGGCGGACAACCTGATCGAATTCTTTGCCCGCGGGCAGGCGCTGACGCCGCTCAATCCGCAGGTGCTGGCGCAGGCCTGAGGTCTCAGCGGCGGAATCGCTCGCTCGCCTGCCGGGTCACCTCACCCAGCAGGTGCTCGCGGGTATGGCACTCCCGCAGCCAGCGCGCATCGTTGTGGCCGCGCTCGACGCTGCTGCGCAGCAGTTCGATGCTGGCACCGGCACCCAGTGACATGGCGTGCCGGTCGATCTGCTCCATCGTCTTGAGGATGTGCTCCTTCAGCGGCAGGTGGGAACCACTGGCCGGGTCCACGTAGATCGCGTCGAGGCCGAAGCGGCAGGCCTGGAAACGGTTATAGGTGTAGACCAGGTAGTCGTCTTCGGCTGGCATGAAGGGCTGCTCCTGCAGGAACCAGGCCGCCAGCGCCTGCACGTAGGCCGACAGGGCGGCGGCGCGCTCTACGCTCAGCGGGGTGTCGAATACCCGGATCTCGATGGTGCCGTACTCCGGCTTGGGCCGGATGTCCCAGTAGAAGTCCTTCATGCTCTTGACGACCCCGGTCCGCGTCATCTTGTTGAAGTAGGCGGTGAAGTCGTCCCAGTGCAGCACGAAGGGGGCTCGCCCCGAGAGTGGAAACGCGAACACCGAGTTCAGCCGCGCCGAGTCGAAGGCGGTGTCATGGCCCTGCACGAAGGGGGAGGACGCCGACAGCGCGATGAAGTGCGGGATGTAACGCGACATGCGGTGCAGCATCAGCAAGGCGCTGTCGGCGTCGGGGCAGCCGACATGCACGTGCTGACCGAAGATGGTGAACTGTTTGGAGAGGTAGCCGTACAGCTCCGACAGTTGGCGAAAGCGGGGCTTGTCGTAGATGCGTCGCTCGTGCCACTGCTGGAAGGGGTGTGTGCCGCCGCCGACCACGGCGATGTTGAGCTTGTCGGCGCATTGCACCAGTGCGTCCCGAATCTGGCCCAGCTGGCCCAGTACCTCTGAAGAGGACTGGCAGACGCCGGTCGAGATCTCGATCATGCTCGAGGTCATTTCAGGCACGACGTTGCCGGGCAGTTTGCGCTTGGCCATCAGGCGCAGCATGTCGTCGGCATACGGCGCGAGGTCGTAGTCGTGGGTGTTGACCAGCTGCAGCTCCAGTTCGACGCCGAGTGACAGCGCAGCGGAGTGGTGAAAGCTTTCCAGCGTCATGCTTGTTCTCCCGGGGTGGGGCGCTGCGGCAGCGCGGGCCGCGAGGCCTCGCCGCAGCGCTGCAGGGCGGCGGTGGTCATGAGGGCACCCAGCACCTCCATGAACAGGATGAGGGGCAGGGCGATGACCGCAACCTGCGCGCCCAGGGACGGCGCAAACTGCACGAACTGCGATACCAGCAGCAGCGCCACGGCCGACATCGGCCACATGGCGCAGGCGGTCCAGAAGGCCTGGCGCAGGCTGGCGCCGCTGCCGACGCCGCCCAAGCCGATGGCGAGCGTCTTGGCCAAGGTGCGCGCCAGCACGATGGCGGCGATGACGTGGACCGTCAGCAGGCTCCAGTCGGCCTGGGCGGCTGCCATGGAGACCAGGACGAACATCAGGATGGTCAGGATGGAGGAGGCCGTACCGAACTGGCGTGGCCAGGACCAGGGACGCGGGTGCAGGGTCTTGAGCAGGATGCCGGCCAGCAGGGCTGTCAGCGGGGCCGAGCCGCCGTAGTTGGCCGCCACGGTGGTGCAGGCAGCCACCAGGGCCAACAGTGCCACCGAAGTGTTCTCGCTGGTGGGGCTCATGAGGCGCAGGGTGGCACGCAAGGCCAGCGAGAGTACCGCTCCGAACAGCACGGACAGGCTGAGCAGCAGCACCACGGGAACAAAGGCGTCTGTAATGGAGGAGGCTGGACCGCCGAGGAAGCGTGCCATGACGCCGCCGAGCGCGAGCACATACAGCGTGTTGAGCGCCGCCAGCGTGATGGCACGGTCGGTGACCGGGCCGCTGGCGCGGACGTCCGCCGCCACCCGCATGAGCACGGCGGGCGAAGTGGCCATGGCCAGCAGGGCCAGCGGCGCACGCAGGGTCGGATCGACATCGAGCAGATGCAATACCCAGTACACCGCGGCGTAGGTCAGCGCCGCCTCGGTCAGGCTCTGCACCAGCAGCATGGGGTTGTGGCGGAACCAGCGCAGGGTCAACCGGCCGCCAGCCTCGAACAGCAGCACTGACAGGCCGAGTTCGACCATGAACAGGCCGATGCCGTTCAGCGGCCACTGGGTGGTGGTGAAGCCGGTGAAGCCTGCCAAGGCACCGACGATCGAGTAGCCGAGTACCTTGGGCAAGCCCAGGCGGCGCTGCAGCAAATGGCCCGCGGCCGCGGCCAGGGCCAGCAGAACCGCCCACTGGACGGAGGGCAGGCCGGCGGAGGGTTGGATCCACGTGGGCCAGAACTGCATCAGATCGTTCATGGTCTCTCCTCAGAAACACCAGTGCCGCCGGCGGCACCAGCGAGGGCGTTCAAAGTTGATCGGCCAGCGGCGTCATGGCCGCTGCGGTGTCGATGTGCATGGTCGCAATCAGGGTATCCAGATCGGCATTGAGCCGCTGCAGCGTGGCGGGCGGGAGGCTGCCCAGGGCTTTGGGCAGGACGCCGATGTAGGGCGCACGCAGGCGCTGCAAGACCCGAGCGCCGGCAGGCAGCAGCCGCAGGCGCAGCACGCGGCGGTCAACCTCGTCCCGCGCCGTGCTGACCAGACCGCGTTCGATCAGTGTCTTCACCAGGTTGCTGGTGGTCGACTGGTGCACGTCCATCGCCTGCGCCAGTTCGCTCAGACGGATGCCGGGCCGCTCGCGCAGGATGCTCAGCGCGCGCAGCTGGGCAGCGCCGGTGCCGGTCAGTTTCTCGACCTGCTGGAAATGGGTGCGGACCGAATCGAAGATCACGCGGAAGCGCCGCAGTGCCTGTACGGCCGGGTCGAGCGGTTCGGATTCCGGTGTCCGGGGTACGGCGGGAACGGACGCCCTCTGAGGACTGCGTTTGCGCCGGGTGATGCTTTTCACAGCGGTCATGCGGTTCATTATATTTGTACAAATGTTATTTGCATGCAAAGTCCCTGCCAGGCGCAAGGCCGGCGGGCAGTGTTTTGAACAACAATACGGTGCTGGAGGAAACTGGTTTGAACGACATCGTGCTTTGGTCCGTGCTGGCGCTGGCCGCCGTGAATCTGTTGCTGCTGCTGTGGCTGGCGCTGCGGCGACGCGAAGGTGCTGCGCCGCAGGCCACTGAGCAGCTGCGGGCCGAGCTGGTGACGGCGCTGCAGGCCGGCAACGAGCGCCTGGAGCGCGAGCTGCGACAGGAGATCACCGAGTCGGCGCGCAGCGGCCGGCTGGAGTTGGCGCAGAACCTGGCCACCTTCCAGCAGAGCCTGGTGCAGCAGGCCGCCGAGGCCACGCGCACGCAGAACTCGCAGATCGATGCCTTTGGCCAGCAGCTGGCGCTGTTGCAGAAGACCCTGTCCGACACGCTGACCTTGCAGCTGTCGAACCTGAGTGAATCGAATGCGCGGCGTATGGCCGAGGTGCGTGCCACGCTGGAGGCGCAGCTGGC
>JAYRLJ010000302.1:0-4045 GCA_041905305.1 Hylemonella sp.
AGATCCAGACGGCCAGCGGCGTGGGGCGCCACTTCCGCATTGCCGAGGGGAAGGTGAGTTCCACGACCAGGCTCACCCAGAGCCCGAGCTTCACGATGACCTTCAGGAATGCAGACGCGGGCTACGCCGTTCTTTCGTCGAAGGAGGGAACGGACGCGTTTCTGTCGGCCTTGCGCGACAAGAAGCTGGAGATCCGCGGAGATTTTGTCCAGGTGCTCTGGTTCCAGGGCCTGACGGCGTACCTGCAGCCCGGCAAGGCCTGACGTACGGGCTTCGGCTAGCGTGTCCAACTGCCCAGCTTGATGGCGCCTGCGATGGTCAGGCCATAGACGGCCAGGCTGATCGCCACGACGCCGAAGAACCCGCTCGCCGAGGTCTGCAGCACATGCAGGCAGACCCAGCCGCCCAGCGCCACGATCGCCAGGCGCGCCACGCTGCCGGCCAGCGGCCAGAACATCCGCCCGGCGCCCTGCGAGGCGAAGAACAGGGCCAGCCCGAAGCCGTACAGCCCATAGAAGGCGCCCACGATCCGCAGGTAGGACGCGCCGAACGCGCGCACCGCCGCGTCCTGCGTGAACAGGTTCATCCACAGCGCCGGGGCGATCGCCGCGGCAAGGCCGATGGCACCGGTCACCACGGCGACGATGCCCGCGCCCAGCCAGGCGGCGCGGTGCGCGCGAACCGGGTTGCCCGCCCCCATGTTGGTCGCGACGATGGCGGTCAGCGCCGTGCCGAAGCCGAACGCGATCGGCACCAGGATGTACTCCAGCCGCGCCGCCACGCCGTAGCCCGCGAGAGCGACCGTGCCGTAGCTGCCCACGAAGGCGGTGGCCACGGCGATGGAGCCGTTGCTGACGACCGGGCTCATCGATGCCGGAATGCCCACGCGCAGGATGTCCCGCAGCAGCGCCGGGTGCAACCGCCACGGGGAAGCATTCAGCCGCGCCGCCGCACGCGGGCGCATCAGGTGCCACGCCAGCGCAGCGGCCGCTGCGCCGTTGGCGACGAGCAGGCTCGCCGCGGCGCCCGCCACGCCCAGGCCGGGCATCGGCCCCCAGCCGAAGACGAGCACCGGACACAGCACGAGGTGGATCAGCGCCGTCACCACGAGCATCAGCGCGGGCAGCAGCATGTTGCCGGCGCCTCGCACGACGGCACCGAGCACGTTGGTGGCCCAGATGACGATGGCGCCGCTGAACAGCACAGTGGCATACGACAAGGCGGCTTCGAGCGCCGCGCCACGGCCTCCCATCGCGGCGAAGATGCGTTGACCGAATCCGAGCAGGACGGCCGTGAACGCCGCGGCCAGCACGCAGGCGATGAACAGCGACTGCTGCGCCAGGCGGCCCGCTTCCTCCGACCGCCCTGCGCCCAGCGCGCGGGCGACGGCGGCGGTCACGGCGCCACCGATGCCGCCGCCGGACATCTGCATCATCAACATCGACAGCGGAAACACCAGCGCCACGCCCGCCAGCGCGTCCGCGCCGAGCCGGCCGATGATGTAGCCGTCGTAGCCGATGACGACCGTCATCGCGAACAGCCCGACCACGTTGGGCGTGGCCAGGCGCAGCAGCGTCGGCAACAGCGGGCCGTGCAGCATCGACTGCGTGCGCGACGCGGCCGGTGCGGCGGCGCCTGGACGGTGGGGCTCGGCCAGCGCACTCATCGTGTGGACCCAGGCGCCGGTCTGCTCACGGTCTTGTCGTATTGCGACAGCAGCGCCTCGCGCGCCGCCTTCAGCAGGGCCCGACCTTCGGCGTTGTCACCCAGCGCGCGTGCCAGTTGCAGCGCGCCCACCATCTGGCTGGCGACCGCCGCGGCACTTGCCGGCGGCGCCCCCTCGGGCAGCGCGCGTCGCACGCCGTCCAGCAATCCGCGCACACGAACGGCCGCCGCCTCGCGGACTTCGGCCGCCTGGCGGGGCATTTCGCAGGCCAATGCAGCCACCGGGCAACCCGCCTCGACCTCGCCCAGGTGGCGTTCGGACAGGTAGGCCTCCACCAAGGCCCGCAAAGGGCTGCCGCCGCGCGCCAAGCGCCTGGCGACGCCGTCTTTCAGGCGCGCCGCCGACTCCTGGGCGGCGCGTTCCAGGGCCTCTGCCAGCAGGGCATCGCGGTTGCGAAAGTGGGCGTAGAAGCCGCCGTGGGTCAGACCGGCCTCTTTCATGATGTCGGCCACGCCCACGCCTTGGAAGCCACCGCGCCGTATCGCGCGGGCGGCGACGGTCACGATGCGTTCGTGGCTGATGTCCTTGCGGCTCGGAACGGTGCGCATGGCGAAGACCTCTGTCGTTGTATGATGATCATCATAATCCAGACTGTCTTTACATCAAGGTCGACCATGAACTCTTCGGACTCGGCGCAAGAATGGATACGCCAGAGAGATCTGGTCGAGGCTGCGATGCGCGCCAATGGCGGCGTACCCGGTGTGCCGCCCGGCAGCGCTCTGTCGGGCAAGACCGGCCTGCAGATCATGCAGAGCCTGCTCAGTGGTGAACTGCCCCATCCCCACATGGCGCTGACGATGGACGTGGCCTTGATCGAGATCGGGCCTGGCCATGCCGTCTTCCAGGGCTCGCCTCAGTTGAAACACTACAACCCGATGGGCGTGGTGCATGGCGGCTGGTTTGCCACCTTGCTGGACTTCGCGCTGGGCTGCGCGGTGCAGACGACGCTGGGCGCCGGGGTCGGCTACACGACGGCCCATCTCAGCGTGCACATGGTTCGCGCGGCCACCGTCGACACCGGGCCTTTGCGGGCCATCGGCAAGGCCGTGCACAGCGGCCGCCAGATGGCGACGTCGGAGGCACGCATCGTCGCGCCGGATGGCAAGCTGTACGCACACGCCACCACCACCTGCGTTGTCTTTCCGGCGCGGACCTGACAGCCGCGAGAGGCTTGTAGATGGTCGCTCAATAGAGCCACTCGACGGTGGTTTTGGCGTAGCGAATGGCTGCCTGGTGAGGTCGCCTGCGGCCCAAGTGCCGGTGGCCACGAACGGCTGCTTCCTGGTTGCCGAATGCCGGGGGGCCAGGCTGCCCCCTGTCGGGCTGCTTTGAGGCGCGTCGACTGACTGCAGAGGGTCGACCACCGCCAGCCGCCCTGTGACGGCATCTGACTGCAGTTGGGCCCGGTGCCGTCAGGCCTGTTCATCAGGCTCAGCGCTGCTGGTAGGCACATTCGGTGCTCTACGCCCGCTGGCTTGCCCGTCGAGCATCTGGATCAAATCGCATCGTCTCCCTGGATCACCGTCGAGCGCGATGTTCCAAAGGAGTTCGCGCTCAGCGTCAGCGCGATCAGCATCCGGACGCACGACGGTCAATCGCACAGGTTGGTTTCCAGCAAGCTTCCCGCCGTACCGCTCCAGTTCCACGTCCATCAGCCAGTTGAGGAACGCCGAGTCGTCCGAAGGCTCCGCGTAGTAGCGCTTGCACTCGCGCACGTACTCCTCCAGATCGGCCACGGTCGCGATAGCCGTCGGCTCGAAACCCGTGATCCGCGTCCACCGCCGGACGTCGACTTCGCTGAGCAGCAACCGGTTGCCGTATCGAATCATGGCCACATCCTCGTTACCCGGTCCTCAGTTCGTCCACATGAGGTAGCGCAATGACCGACGGCCGAGGCCGCCCTACTTCGTGGAAGTACACGCAATCGTCCACGCCGACCGACGTGGTGGGCAAGAGATCGCCTCGCATACGTCCGAACGGTGCCAGACCTACGAGTGGCACCAGGCCCCACAGCTTGCCACGCCACCAGTGCAGCGAGGCCTTGCGGCAGGCCGGGAGCGCGCCGATGCGCCGCCCGTCGACCCGAACCCAAAGCAGGTCCCCGATGAGTTCGCGCCCGCCGTGCAGCCGGACGACATCCCACGTGCGGAGCTGGCCGACGACCTCCGCGATCCTGGTCGTCGTGGCAGGCGTCATCATCACCAGCAGACCGTCGGTTAGCTTGCTCGCGGTCGCGGGCTTGGCGCATCGCTCGATCAACTTAGCCAGCAACAGCTCCGATCCGGACACGCCGCGGCCGAACCGCGAACCCGCAACTTG
>JAYRLJ010000303.1:0-4035 GCA_041905305.1 Hylemonella sp.
TGCTGCCATGTGCTGTGCATTAGCAATTGACGGCGCTTCAGCAGCGAAGAACTCCTGCGGGTCTAGTTGGAGCATCTCCCACGGCGGATTCCCCAGCATCACGCTGAAGCCGCCCTTCGCCGCCACCTGTGGGAACGTCAACCACCAGTGGAAGACGCTGTGCTGGCGGCACAGAGCCTGGGCGGTGTCTTCCACGGCAGACTTTGGCGCCTGGCCGCTGAGCACGCCCCATAGGTAGCCCGACAGCGGCACGGTGTCGCTCGCGTCGGCCAGCTTGGGCGCGAGGAAGGCGGCCACGTAGGTGTCGGCCAAGCGGGCAAAGGTGCTGCGTTGTGCTTCGGCTTCAGCCTGCGACCAGGCCCGGCGCTTGGCGGCCAAGTGCTCGGGCGTGTCGTCGTCCAGCGTCTCCACGCTGACCGCCTGCGCGGCCAGGCCCGCCTGGGTGAGCAGGTCGCCCCCGGCAATCTGCCGCCAGCTCTTCAGGTCGGCCTTGTTCTGCTTCTTCAGGGCCTTGGCGACTTCCTTGTCATCGCCCGAGAGGGCCGTGTAGGCCTCATCCGGGATGCCGTTCTCCAGCACCTTGGGGTCCAGCACACCCAGCAGCGCATCGCCCACGCGCAGGTGGTGGTCCACGAAGCTCAGCGGCCGGTCGGGCGAGTAGGCCTCCAGCCACAGGGCCGTCTTGGCCAGCTGGATGGCCATGGGGTTCTTGTCCACCCCGTAGATGCAGCGGCTGACCACGTCGCGCAGCGCGTGGCGGTAGTCGGCAGGCGTGGGGGCGCCGCCCTCGCGCTCGGCGGCGGCACGGTGCAGCGCCACCTCGTCGGCCAGGCGGCGAGCGGCTGAGAGCAGGAAGTGGCCGCTGCCGCAGGCGGGGTCGCAGATGGTGAGCGACAGCAGCGCCTCGACGGGGCGCTCCGGGTTCGCCTTGACCGTCTGTGCGATGACGGGCTCCAGCGCGCTCTTGATGAGCTCCTGTACCAGGCTGTCCGGGGTGTAGTAGCTGCCTGTGAGCTTGCGCGTGTTGCCCTTGGTGGACGCATCGGTCTCGTCGTCGCCCACAAACGCCAGGCGGGCCGTGACGGGCGAAGCCAGACCCTGCAGGTCAGGCACTAGCTCCAGCAGGCTTTCGTAAACGCTGCCCAGCTCCTCCGGGCCCATGTCGCGGTAGTTGACGCGCGACAGCCCACCATCGGCGCGGAACCAGCCGAGCTGGAAGACGGCGGCCAGGAGGTGGCGGTTATCCAGCTGGGCAGCGTCCAGCTTCGGGCACTGGTCGGTGTCGAACAAGCCACCCAGTGCCGGCAGGCCCAATGCCGGCTCTCCGCGTGCCAGTGCTCCGAAGGTGATGGTCAGCGCCTGCCAGAGGTCGGCATGGCGGTCGTGCTGGCTGCGGCGCACGGCCCGCTCGCGCAGCCAGGTCATCGAGTAGCCGGCCATGTAGCGGGCCTTGGCATCGTCGGCGGCGTCCGGCGTGAAGACCAGGCGCTCGCCCGTGCCGCGGTCACGGCGGTCTTCCACGGTGGCCAGGAAGATGAGGCGGTACACCAGCCGCAGCAGCTCTTCAAAGAAGGCCTGACGGTCATAGCCGCCTTCAGCGGTCTGCAAGGCGGAACGCAGCGCCCCGTTGGCCGGGTGCGAAAGAAAACCTGTGCCCAGCGCGCGGAGCGCTTCGGCCACCTGGTAGCGCAGCTTGCCGCGCACCGTCACGCCGGCGTGCTGGCCAGCCGCCCGCCAGCGCTCCCACGGGCAGTCGCTCGGCGGTGAATCGGCCACACCAAAGCGGCTGGCGTGGGCCAGCAGCCAGAAGGCGCTGAAGTCGGCCAGCAGCTCTTCGCTGAACAGTGCTTCGAGGTCCACCTCGATGTAGGCCGGGCGCGTGAGGCTGGCGTTGTCGCGCAGGATGCGCAGCGTCAGGCCGTTGCTGACGATGGCCCAGAGCGATGCGTCGCTGGCGTTCAGCGCCTCCTGCGCCAGCATGAAGGGGCTGCGGCGGCGGGTCTTGCCGGTGTCGGGGTTGGTCTCGCCGAAGCGCTCGGCGGCAGCGTCCAGCGGTTCATCGAAGCCCGCGAACACCAGCGGAACGCGGCCACCGTTGCCAGCGTGGCCCACGGCGTACTGGTGGCCGGCTTTCTCGATGGCCGCGCAGCGGGCGGCGTCGTGGAAGTGCAGCACGTCACGCAGCAGGGGTAGCAGCCACTCGCGAACGGTGACTTCATGGGTCCGCACGTCTTGCCGCTGGCGCAGGGCTTGGAAGTCTTGCCACAGGTTGAGGGCAATCTTGAAGTCGCGCGCAATCTCGTCGCGCAGCTTCAGGCCCTTGGCAATGCGGTAGTGGCTCTCGGTCTGCTCGGTGCCCTTGGGGTCGGCCAGCAGGGTGAGGCGGGTCAGCTCTTCGGCGGGGATGAGACCGCCTTCGATGCGGATGGCGCGGTAGGCCAGCTGGTGGGTGAGTCGTTTGGCCATGGTGTCAGGCTCCCACGGCATTGGTGGCTGGGGCGCCCGTGTCGGGCAGCAGCACGTACAGGCCCATCACGTCCACCGGCACGCTGGCCGTGACCTGGTAGCTGCCGCGGCCTTCGGCCGCCTCGCGCACTCGGCGGTGGTCTGCCAACAAGGCTTGCGCGCGGGCCTTGGCGATGGCTTCGAACTGGGGCTGCCAGCTGGGCAAGGCATCCAGCGCAGATTGGAGTTGTCGGTCGCGCAGCGGGGCGGGCATGTTGCGGGTGGCTTCGGCGCCGAGCAGCTGTCGGGTCTGCTCGGGGGTTAGTTCGGCGAAGGCGTCAGAGCCTGCGGCGGCCACCGCCACCGCCTCCTCACACATCAGCAGGCGGGTGCACGTGCCATGGGTGACCGTGAGCTGATGGCGAATGCGCAGCAGCAACGCGGTGGTCTTGAGGCTCACGGCGCCGACGAAGGCGGCCCCGGCGCGGGCGACAGCTGCTGCGTCGTCGCTCGAAGGTGTGGCGTCCAGCGCCTGTTCCAGCAGCGTGTCGGCCAGCACGGCCACCAGCGGGTGCGTGCGGTGGATGAAGGTGGCGCCTTGCGCGGCAGGCTGGTGGAAGTCGATGCGCAACGTGCCGGACAGACCCTCGGCCGCCAGGCGCTCCTGCACCGTGCCCGGAAGATGTTCGGTCAGCAACTTGAAGTGCTGCTTGACCGGCTGCAACGGCGCACCGAGCTGGGTGGCCGCGCGGCTGACAAATCGCTCCACGTCGGCCTCGCCGCCCAGGACGGCGGTTGACTTGCGCCACTCGGGCAGCACGTCTTCGGGCTTCAAGCGACGCTGGGCAAAGATGCTCCGGTTCTGCTTGGCCTTCTCCTTCGCGCTTTGCCAGGCGAGGTCAATCTCCCTGGCCGGCTTGCCGAACAGGTCTAGCTGCGACTGCGCGTTAAGCGGCGCCCCCTTGCGCAGCAGCACCGCGTTCATCAAGGCCTGGGTGAGCTTACCCTCGTCATCGGGCATGGGCACGAGCACGCCCAACTCCTTGCGGATGCTCTCGGCCTTGCGCAGGATGACCTGCAGCACGGCGCCGTCCACGGGGTTGTCCTCGCCGTAGAGCATGGTGCTGCGGACCTCGCGGGCCTTCTGGCCAAACCGGTCCACGCGTCCTTCTCGCTGCTCATGGCGAGTCGGGTTCCAACTGAGGTCGTAGTGCACGACCGCGGTGAACAGGCCCTGGAGGTTGATACCTTCGGAGAGGCAGTCGGTGGCCACGAGGATGCGCACGTCGCTCTCGCCCAGCTGCTCGACCGCGGCCTCCCGTTCATCGGGTGTCAGCTCGCCGGTGACCGCCTTGACCGTCGCCGACTTGAACTTTTCTTGCAGCGAGGCCGCCAGATAGTGCGCGGTGGCGATGTAGCGGCAGAACACGACCGGCTGGAAGCCGTCCTTGAGCAGGACCGCGAGATGCTCTTGCAGCTTGGCGAGCTTGGGGTCGTTCTGCTGGCCGGCCAGGGCTTGGGCGCTGGCCATCAGCTCTTGCAGACGCAGGCTGTCCTCGGTCTGGGCACCGGGCTCCATGTCGTCGGTCG
>JAYRLJ010000304.1:0-4028 GCA_041905305.1 Hylemonella sp.
CGGCGTTGGCGTCGATGTCGGCCTTGTTGATGACCACCAGGTCGGCGATTTCCATCACGCCCTTCTTGATAGCCTGCAGGTCGTCGCCCGCATTGGGCAGTTGCAGCAGCACGAACATGTCGGTCATGTTGGCCACGGCGGTTTCGCTCTGACCCACGCCCACGGTCTCGACGATGACCACGTCGTAGCCCGCCGCCTCGCAGACCAGCATGGCCTCGCGCGTCTTCTCGGCCACGCCGCCCAGCGTGCCGCCGCTGGGGCTGGGGCGGATGTAGGCGCTCTCGTTCATCGAGAGGTGCTCCATGCGCGTCTTGTCGCCCAGGATGGAGCCGCCCGAGACGCTACTCGACGGATCCACCGCCAGCACCGCCACACGCAGCCCCTGCCCGATGAGGTACAGCCCCAGCGCCTCGATGAACGTGGACTTGCCCACGCCGGGCACACCGCTGATGCCCAGCCGGAACGCCTTGCCGGTATGGGGCAGCAGCTGGGTGAGCAGCGCATCGCCCTGCATGCGGTGGTCGGCACGGGTGGATTCCAGCAAGGTGATGGCCTTGGCCATGGCGCGGCGTTGCTGCGCGGGAGTGCCCAGCAAAATTCCGCTCAGCAGCGGGTCACAAAGACCAATAGTCATAACTTATTCAAACTGCTCAAAGAACGCCAAATCGATGTCGTACACGGTACGGGGTCGTAGACCCAATTCGTACCGCTTGAACATTTCAAAAAACTTCTCGCCATCGACCAGTTCAATGGGTGCCGCACCCGGACGTTCGGCTTCGGCCCTGGCGTTGCTGGAGAACGTGCTGGTGGTTAAGAAAATACCTTTCTCAGCGCGTCCCGCCATGGCACCGCGGAGGTCGCGTATTTCTTTTGGGGGCACGGAACCTTCCCATTTCTTGCACTGAAAGACCACGTTGAAACTCACAAGGTCATTCAACTGCAGCACGCCCACGCCATCAATGCCACCATCATTTGATCTGCCAGTGACGGACACGCGCTCAAAGCCAGCTTCGCGCAACAGCCGCATGCTAAGCCGTTCAAAACCACTGGACGAAAGTGATCGCACCACGGCGAGGAATCGCTGCAAGCTGGCATCCTCATCGGATTGAGGCGTATCAACGGGTCTGTCATCTTGCTCCGAACCAAGCTCAGGAGTCGAAGGTGTTGCCTTCCGAATAGCGGCGCGCTTGCGAACCTGCTCAAGAAATATCTTTCTCGAAGAAGCATCGTTCAATTCGGTGTTGAGCCCCTTGGGAGTCAACGTCCACACTCCGCGCTTCCCTGAAGCTATCAGGCCTTCCCACACAAGGTACTGGCGTGCCCAGTGCACTTGGTTGTAGAAGCGCTCTTGGCCAGAACTAAGCACTTCATTTCTTAGCGCTTCTGGGACACTCTCAATTTCTGCAATGCGCTCAAGTGCTTCTCGCGGCGACGCAGACCCACCCAAATCCTTCAGTGCTTGGATCAAAGGGGCAAACCACCGAACAAACTCAGACTGTCCGGATTTTTGCTTTTGGTTGTTTGATTTGGTCATTGAAGAATTCGGGATCAATTTCTCAGCCGATGCTTATGCCACCCAGTTTTCCAACTTCAGACCCTCGATGCGCTCGAACTCTCGGGTGTTGTTGGTGACAAGAATGGCGTCCTCGGCCAGCGTTTGGGATGCAATCAGCAAGTCCATATGTCCGATGAGCTGCCCTTTTGTTCGCAGGGCGTGGAAGTGCCGGGCGTAGTGCCACATGGCTTTGTGCTCCCATGCAATCACGTTGAACTCCAGCAGGAGTTGCTCCAGCCGTTCACGGTTTCGGGCCTGGAGGGTGCTTTTTTCCACTCCATAGGCCAACTCCGCCACGACCAGCGAGGGCAACGCCACGCCATCGCGCCCCACACTCGTCAGCCTTTCCATCACGCTTGGGATGCCGCGCTGGATGTAAATCACCATATTGGTGTCGAGCAAATACAGCGAGGACATCAGTCAAGGCTTTCAATGTCGTCGATGGCCGGGGTGCGGTCACGCTCGATCTCGTCTGGCATGCCCTCAAATCCGGCGCAGATGGCCTGAATACGGGCGACCCACGCCGCATGGTCTTCATGCAAGGGCCGCAGAACGACCGCATTGCCCACTTTCTCGATACTTACCTCTTTGGTAGAAAAGCGAAATTCCTTAGGCAGGCGCACAGCCTGGCTGCGCCCTGTGGTGAACACTTTGGCGGTGCGGGGTTGAACGGTAGTGGACATGGAACGCTCCCGGCAAATGATATGTATCAGAAATATATATCTTTCGCCACCGATTACAAGTCTGCCCGCGCCTTCCGAATCTGCTCCAGCACGTCCTTGGCGCTGGCGGGAATCGGCGTGCCGGGGCCGTAGATGCCCTTGACGCCCGCTTCGTACAGGTAGTCGTAGTCCTGCACCGGGATCACGCCACCAACAAAGACGACGATGTCATCCGCGCCCTGGTCCTTGAGCGCCTGGATGATGGCGGGCACCAGCGTTTTGTGGCCCGCAGCCAGGGTGGAGACGCCCACGGCGTGCACGTCGTTCTCGATGGCCTGGCGCGCGCATTCCTCTGGGGTCTGGAACAGCGGGCCGATGTCCACGTCGAAGCCCAGGTCGGCAAACGCGGTGGACACCACCTTGGCGCCCCGGTCGTGGCCGTCCTGGCCCAGCTTGGCGATCATCACGCGCGGGCGGCGGCCCTCTTGCTCGGCAAAAGCGGAAATCTCGGCCTTGAGCTTGTCCCAGCCCTCGGCGGAATCGTAGGCAGCAGCGTACACACCAGTCACCTTTTGCGTTTCGGCGCGGTGGCGCCCATAAACTTTTTCCAGCGCATCGGACACCTCGCCCACCGTGGCGCGCAGGCGGATGGCCTGGATCGACAGGTTTAGCAGGTTGCCCTGGCCCGATTCGGCTGCGGCGGTGAGCGCATCCAGCGCGGCCTGCACCTTGGCGGCATCGCGCGTGGCGCGGATCTTCTGCAGGCGGGCGATCTGACCCTCGCGCACCTTCATGTTGTCGATCTGGAGGATATCGACCGGGTCTTCCTTGGCGAGCTTGTACCTGTTGACGCCCACGATCACGTCCTTGCCCGAGTCGATGCGCGCCTGCTTCTGCGCTGCGGCGGCCTCGATCTTGAGCTTGGCCCAACCGCTGTCCACGGCCTGGGTCATGCCGCCCATGGCCTCGACCTCTTCGATGATCGTCCAGGCAGCGTCGGCCATGTCCTGGGTGAGCTTCTCCATCATGTAGCTGCCAGCCCAGGGATCGATCACGTTGGTGATGTGGGTTTCTTCCTGGATGATGAGCTGCGTGTTGCGTGCGATGCGGGCCGAGAACTCGGTAGGCAGTGCAATGGCTTCATCGAGCGCATTGGTGTGCAGGCTCTGCGTGCCGCCAAACACGGCCGCCATGGCCTCGATGGTGGTACGCACCACGTTGTTGTACGGGTCCTGCTCGGTGAGCGACCAGCCCGAGGTCTGGCAGTGCGTGCGCAGCATCAGGCTCTTGGGGTTCTTGGCGTTGAAGCCCTTCATGATGCGGCACCACAGCAGGCGCGCGGCACGCATCTTGGCCACTTCCAGGTAGAAGTTCATGCCGATGGCCCAGAAGAAGCTCAGGCGCCCGGCGAACTCGTCCACGTCCATGCCCTTGGCGATGGCGGTCTTGACGTATTCCTTGCCGTCGGCCAGGGTGAAGGCCAGTTCCAGCGCCTGGGTGGCCCCGGCTTCCTGCATGTGGTAGCCCGAGATCGAGATCGAGTTGAACTTCGGCATGTTCTTGGCCGTGTACTCGATGATGTCGCCAATGATGCGCATCGATGGCTTGGGCGGATAGATGTAGGTGTTGCGCACCATGAACTCTTTCAGAATGTCGTTCTGAATCGTTCCGGAGAGCTTGTCTTGCGAGACGCCCTGCTCCTCCGCCGCCACCACGTAGCCCGCCAGCACGGGCAGTACAGCGCCGTTCATGGTCATGGACACGCTCACCTTAACGAGCGGCATCATGTCGAACAGTAACTTCAAGACCTC
>JAYRLJ010000305.1:0-4010 GCA_041905305.1 Hylemonella sp.
GTTGACGCGCTGGCGTGACAGGCCCACCAGGTAGGCCAGCTCCTGCTGCGTGATGCGCAGCACCTCGCCCACGCCGGGGTAGAGCACCGGGTTGAACAGCGCGGCCAGGCTGCGCGCCACGCGCAAGTCGGGGCTGTTCATGCGGTCGATCTCGCGCGCGGCGATGAACTGGCCCAGCCGCTCGTTGAGCTGGTTCATGACGAAGCGGTTGAAGCCGATGGAGTGGTCGAGCAGGCGGTGGAAGGTCTCTACCGGCAGACCGGCCACCAGGCTTTTGCGCAAGGTCTGCACGTTGTAGCGGTAGGCCTCGCGCTTGAGCGCCGTGCCTTCGCCGAACCAGCCGCCCGGCGGCAGGCCGGCAAAGGTGAGGGCCTGGCCGTCGGCGTTCTCGCCACTCATCTTGAGCAGCCCATCGACGACACCGAACCAGTAGGTGACCGGGCGCCCCATGCGGCAAACCAGGTCACCGGGCTGCGCCTCGCTGATGCGCAACGCCGCGACGGCAATGTCGCGCTCCTCGGCGGTGAGCAGCGCCAGCCAGGGGATGCCGGCCAGCTCGGCCGGTGTAGGCGCGCGGCGGCGTTCGTGCAGGGAAGGGTCGCGGGTCATGGAATGCAGGTTGGCAAGGGAAAGTACCACCTAGGGTCTACCCTGAATTGTCGTCGGAACGACAACCTGACGTCAAACCGAAGCCTACTATTCGCCGCATGACAGTTAGTTGCAGCCCGGCCTGGGCTGCCGACGGATGAAACAAGGAATCGGGATGCAGACGACCTTTCCGCGACTTCTGCTCAAGCACGCTGCCGAGCGCCCGCAGGCGCCGGCCATGCGTGAAAAGGAGTACGGCATTTGGCAGACCTGGAGCTGGGCGCGCGCCGCCGAGGACGTGCGCCTCATGAGCTGCGGCCTGGCCGCGCTCGGCTTTCAGCCCGGGCAGAACCTGGCCATCGTGGGCGACAACCGCCCCCATCTTTACCAGGCCTTCATCGCGGCACAGAGCCTGCGTGGCGTGCCGGTGCCCATGTACCAGGACGCTGTGGCGGCCGAAATGGCCTTCGTGCTGCAGGACGCCGAGATCCAGTTCGTCATCGCCGAGAACCAGGAGCAGGTCGACAAGCTGCTGGAGCTGCGCGAGAGCGTGCCCGGCCTGCAGCACATCATCTACGACGACCCGCGTGGCCTGCGCAACTACCGGCACGAGGGCTTGATCAGCATCGAGCGCCTGTTCGAGCTGGGGCGCGAGTACGAGCAAGCCCATCCGGACTTCTATCTGAAGTCGGTGGAGCAGGGGCAGCCCGGCGATGTGTCGGTGATCCTCTACACCTCTGGCACCACCGGCCGCCCCAAGGGCGTGTGCCAGACGCACGCCAGCTTCATTCAGTCGGCGCAGGGCGGCGTGGAAGTGGACGGCCTCAATCCGTCTGACAACATCATCTCCTACCTGCCACCGGCCTGGGTGGGCGATCACCTGTTCTCCATCGCGCAGTGGCTGGTCGCCGGTTTCACCATCAACTGCCCGGAGTCGACCGGCACGGTGAGCATCGACCTGCGCGAGATCGGACCGAGCTACTACTTCGCACCGCCGCGCGTGTTCGAGGGCATGCTGACCTCGGTGTCCATCCGCATGGAAGATGCTGCGGCCCCGAAGCGCTGGCTGTACCGCAAGTTCATGGAGGTAGCGCGCCGCTGCGGTGCCGAGATTCTGGACGGCCATGCGGTGCCGTTCACCGACCGGCTGCTGTATGCGCTGGGCAATGTGCTGGTCTACGGGCCGCTGCGCAATGTGCTGGGTCTCTCGCGCATCCGCGTGGCCTACACGGCCGGTGCGGCCATCGGCCCCGACCTGTTCCGCTTCTACCGCTCGATCGGCATCAATCTCAAGCAACTCTACGGCCAGACCGAGACCTGCGCCTATGTCTGCATCCAGAAGAACGGCCGCGTCAAGCTCAACAGCGTGGGCGAGGCGGCACCGGGCATCGAGATCAAGATCGCCGAGAACGGCGAGGTGCTGGTCAAGGGCGTGTCGGTGCTCAAGGAGTACTACAAGCGCCCGGACGCGACCGCCGAGGTGATGGACGCGCAGGGCTACTTCCACACCGGCGACGCCGGCGTGATCGACCACGACGGCCACCTGCACATCATCGACCGCGCCAAGGACGTGGGCAAGCTGGCCACCGGCGCCATGTTCGCACCCAACTACATCGAGAACAAGCTCAAGTTCTTCCCTCAGATCAAGGAGGCGGTGTGCTTCGGCCACGGCCGCAACGAGGTCTGCGCCTTCATCAACATCGACTTCGAAGCCGTGGGCAACTGGGCCGAGCGCCAGGCGCTGCCCTACAGCGGCTACGTGGACCTGGCCGGCAAGCCGCAGGTGCTGGACATGGTGGCCGAGTGCGTGACCAAGGTCAATGCGGATCTGGCGGCCGAAGAGGGCATGAGCGACACCCAGATCGCCCGCTTCCTGGTGCTGCACAAGGAGCTGGACCCGGACGACGACGAGCTGACCCGCACCCGCAAGGTGCGGCGCGGCTTCATCGAGGACAAGTACGCGGTGCTGATCGACGCGCTCTATGCAGGACGCAGCGAGCAGTTCATCGAGACGCAGGTGAAGTTCGAGGACGGCCGCACCGGCACCGTCTCGGCCACCCTGTCCATCCGCGACACCCAACGCTACCCGGCCGTGGCCGCTGCTGCCTGAAAGACATAGCGCGATGAAAGAACGCAAGCTCGGCGACGTCATCCTCGACGTGCAGAACATTTCCCTGGCCTTCGGCGGCGTGAAGGCGCTGACCGACATCTCCTTCAACGTGCGCGAGCACGAGATCCGCTCCATCATCGGCCCGAATGGCGCCGGTAAGAGCTCCATGCTCAATTGCATCAACGGCGTGTACACGCCGCAGCACGGCACCATCACTTTCCGCGGCCAGACCTTCCATCACATGAACAGCCGCCAGGTGGCCGAGATGGGTGTGGCGCGCACCTTCCAGAACCTGGCGCTGTTCAAGGGCATGAGCGTGCTGGACAACATCATGTCCGGCCGCAACCTGAAGATCAAAAGCAACATCCTGCTGCAGGCGCTGCGCATCGGCCCGGCCGAGCGCGAGGAGATCCGCCACCGCGAGTTCGTCGAGCACATCATCGACTTCCTCGAAATCCAGGCCTACCGCAAGACGCCCGTGGGCCAGCTGCCCTATGGCCTGCAAAAGCGCGTGGACCTGGGGCGGGCCCTGGCCATGGAGCCGCAGGTGCTGCTGCTGGACGAGCCGATGGCCGGCATGAATGTGGAGGAGAAGCAGGACATGTGCCGCTTCATCCTCGATGTGAATGACGAGTTCGGCACCACAGTGGTGCTGATCGAGCACGACATGGGCGTGGTGATGGACATCTCGGACCGCGTGGTGGTGCTCGACTACGGCAAGAAGATCGGCGACGGCGAGCCGGACGAAGTGCGCAACAACGAAGACGTGATCCGTGCCTATCTCGGCACGAGCCACTGAGGAGACAGCGGGAAATGGCGTTCTTTCTTGAAACCCTGATTGGCGGCCTGATGGCCGGCATGCTGTATTCGCTCGTGGCGCTGGGCTTTGTGCTGATCTTCAAGGCCTCGGGCGTGTTCAACTTCGCCCAGGGTGCCATGGTGCTGTTCGCGGCACTGGCCATGGCGCGCTTTGCCGAGTGGGTGCCGCGCTGGACCGGCATCGACAACCCGATCTTCGCCAATGTGGTGGCCTTCCTCCTCGCCGGCGCCCTGATGTTCGTCGTGGCCTGGCTGGTCGAGCGGCTGGTGCTGCGTCACCTGGTCAACCAGGAAGGTGCCACGTTGCTGATGGCCACCCTGGGCATCACCTACTTCATGGAAGGCCTGGGCCAGACGCTGTTCGGCAGCGACATCTACAAGATCGACGTCGGCATGCCCAAGGATCCGGTCTTCATGCTGGAGTCGGTGTTCGAAGGCGGCATCCTGATCAACAAGGAAGACGTGATCGCGGCGGCGATTGCCGCCGCGCTGG
>JAYRLJ010000306.1:0-3982 GCA_041905305.1 Hylemonella sp.
TCAGCCGGCGGCACTCCTGCGCCAGCTCCATGCCGTCGCCCCAGTTACCCTTGCGGCAGCCGTGCCAGAACTTGGTCACGATCTCCTTGTCGGCGCAGTCGCCGCACACCGGCTTCAGGATGTGGCTGTACGTCTCGGCCCGGTCCAGATGCCCCATGCGGCTGCGCTTGGCGCCGATGCGCCGGCCCAGTTGCAGCAGTAGCTCGCGGGTGCGCGCCCCGGTGAATTGGCGCTCGTAGAACTCCGTCCCCACCAGCACCACCGCCACGTTGCACTCGTCGGCCAGGTAGCGCAGGGCTTCCAGCGCCCGCCAGTTCAGCTTGTTGGCTTCATCCACCACCAGCATCCGCCGGGCTGCGCCTTCTTCCACCGCATCCATCAGCAGCCGATCCACCGCCCCGGTGCCCTCGATGCCCAGCGCTTCCGCCGCCTTCTTCAGCAACTGGTGGCGGCTGATGCCGTCCCAGCACGCAATCCGCTTCGCCCCCAGCACCTCCACGATGCGCTTGGCCGCCGTGCTCTTGCCGCTCCCGGTGCCGCCGGTAATCTCGGCAATCGGGTTGTCCGCTTCCAGCGCCAGCCGGGCCACCGCCAGCGCCTCCTTCACGAACCTGGTATCTCTGACTTCCATTGGTTTTTCTCCTTTTTTACGCGAGTTGAAACAAATCAAAATCCCATCGCCCGTGCCGCTTCCACGTCCGGGTCGGCGGAATGGTCAAAGCGCCGGTCGAGAATGTGGGTTTTTTGCTGCGCGGCGGCATCCACCAGGGCCAGCACCGCCGCCTGCCTGGCTTCCAGCATCGCCTGCGCATCGGCAGACAGCGCAATGCGCCGCTCCCCGTGGCTGGCGGCGTCGATCACGCGGTCGACGCGGGCAAGCCGGGCGAATTCGCCCATCAGGTCGCGCGGATCCAGCCAGGCCACTTGCCCCTTCATCACGCTCACCGCCTGGCGGGCTTCCGTCGCCAGCTTGCCGGCATGCTTGGCGCCAGCCGGGTCGGCAAAGGCAAACACCGGGGCGGGCAGGGCCACGCACAAGAGCTGCCCCTTCCTGAACACATAGGCCGCATCCGGCGAATGGCGCGGCCAGCGCACGCTCACCGTCTCGCCGTCGTACTCATGCAGCTTGGGGTGGTAGTAGTGCCAGCCCCCGGCCTCCACCTGCCCGGCGCGCACCTTGCGCTCGCTGCGCTCAGAAAATGCCAGGGCCAGCGCCTCGCTATTGACCGCCGTGCGCTTGAAGCCCAGGTTCTGGAACTCCGCCATCTTCTCGGCAGGGCTCATGCCTTCCAGATGCCCACCCTGCGGCACCCCGTGGTAGAACGCCAGCGACTGGCCGATGAATGCCTTCAGGTCATCCAGGCTGGTGGCCGAAACCCCCTTGCCCAGCGTCGCCACCTTCTTGCGCATCCGGTCGCTGCCGCTAAAGCTCTTGTGCCAGCTAAAGAAGCGCAGCAGGTTGGAAAACTGGCCTTCCAGGCTCTTGGCGCGGGGCTTGAACGGGATCGAGCGGAACACCCGGCCCTCTTCGCCCAGGGCGTCGTCGCCCCACGCGCCGCCAAACGCCCCGGCGGAGAACACCGCCAGATCGCGCCAGGCATCCAGCATCTCCATCCACGAATACTCAGAGCCGTTGTCCAGGTACAGCCGGCGCGGCATGCCCCAGGGCGCGTCCTCGCACATCTTGGCAAAGGCCAGCGCCACATGCTCCCGGCGCACGCTGCCGCCGGGATTGGAAAGGAATCCGGTGATATGCAGCATGTTGGTCGCCGCGTCCTGCCAGGCAATCAACCGCGCCCAGCCAAGCGTTCCATCCGGGCGGGTAACGGGAATGTCAGACGGCGACACGTCGCCAAACACAATATCCCCCGGCTTCAGCATCGCCCGGCTGCGGGTAATGCTGGTCTGGTGCCGGTCGTAATGCCCCTTGCCGTCACGAGCAGCCGTGGCCACCACCGCAAAGCGCCGCTCGCCCTCGATGAAGCGCCGGGCCTTCAGCAATTTGCACGCTTTATCTGCGACAAACTCCGGCATTCCGGCGGCTACCGACAGCTTGTGCAGCACCGGGTAAGCCAGCAAGGCCACCTGCTTGGCCGAACGCTGCCCCTGCTGCGCCCACAGCCCGCGCACCACCAGCGTCAGCTCGTGAGCGATTTCGAGTTGCTTCTCCAGCGAAATGCCGCAACCCCGCGCCGCCACCTCCCAATCGGAATAGATCACCACGCGGGCCTGATGCCTGTCGCTGCGCGGCTTGTCCATCAAGGCCGGGAAACCGCCTTGCTGGTAACGCTTGATCCAGCGGTACAGCGTGGCCTTGCTCTCGCCGTGGGCCTGCGCCTGCGCCACCACAAGATCCGCCTTGCCGCGCTTGCCATCCGGCCAATCCAGAATGGGCTTGATGATCCGCAGGCGGCGCTCCGCCTCCTTCACCCGCTTCATCGTCTCGGCCTTGTTTTCATCCACGGCCAGACCGGCAGCCAGGCCAGCGGCGAAGAAATCCGCCGCTGCATCCGCCCCGCCCCCAGGGGTGAGCCCACCCGCCACGGTGGCCGCCGGGCTGGAATTGGCAGGGGAGGGCAATCCCGCCTGGATGGGCTCGCCGCTGGGGGCGGTCATAACGAAAGTTTCCGCAGGCGAATTCCCGTTAAGCGAAACCCGCTCAGGGAGTTGCGTTTTGAAAGCCGGCGCCGGCGGGACGGCGCCCGCCTCGCTGCCGGTGTGCTCCTTGGCCTTTTCAATCGCCAGATGGACGTTGATGGCGGCTTGGACTTTCGGCGGCAGGGACGAAACGTGGATTTCGATGCCTTTGCCTCGCTCTTTAGTGCGAGTTCCGGTCAAATTTTTTTGCACCTGTTTCCGCCATCCGCGATCAGTGCCGGGCATACCAGGCAGCCGCATGTCGGCCAGTTCCTGCGGCGAGAACCATTCGCGCTGGCTCATGGCATCACCTCATACAGGGTGGCGATCAGCTTGGCGCGGCCCCGTTTGGTGAAGTTCTGCGCCATCCCATCCACCAGTTCCATGCAGCGCTCCAGCCGCTCGGCATTCGGGCGTCCCGCCACCCGGCGGGCGCGGGAATGGTCGGCATGACGCATCAGGGAAATCGACTTGTCTTCCGGGATGAACACATAGTGTGCCCAGCCGCCGCGCACGGGCCGGGACTCGATTTGCAGCCCCATCCGCTCCGCCCAGGTCTTGGCGGTTTTCTTGCAGCAACCCAGCATGTCAGCCAGGTCTTTGGCCCGCATCCACATCATTCCACCTCCAGCATCACCGGCTCGTCGGCCAGCGTCTTGCGCAGGTCGGCCATGATCTGGCGGGTAATGCCGCCGTGCGGCTCGCGGTCTTCCCGCTGGCCCCAGTCATAAATCGCCCGCCGCACAGAAGCCGAAATATGCCCCCGGCTTTGCGCCCATTCCTCCACGCTCCGGTAGCCGCGCAACATCAGTTGCGTCCGAACCTGCTGCATGTTTCCGATTGCTTTCATGGGTGCTATCCTCGTTCAACAAGTTGAGTAACTAGCTCGCACTATAGGGCGTCCAATATGCGCTAGTCAAGCACTTTGGTGCGAGTTTTTTGGTTCCGATTCCAAACCGGAACTGGTTGGCGGGCAAGAAAGGCGGTTTATTGTGAAAAATCATACAGATGGAGACGAATCGGAACGCCTTCCCGGTTCCGATTCTCAAGTTCCGATTCTCGTCACCGAATCGGAACTGAAAGACCGCATCCGAGAAATTATTGACGGCGAGGCTGTTGCCGCCTTTGCGCGCCGCTGCGGCATCACTGAGAGCCTTATCAGGAAGTACCTGTCCGGTTCGCAGCCATCTGTGGAAAACCTTGTTTTACTGGCGTCGACCGCAGGCGTGTCAGTGGAATGGCTTGCCACAGGTCGCGGCATCCGTCGTGCCGTGGATATGCGCAAAGCCGAGAAAGCCTTGCAGGACGCGGCTTTCCGCGTCATTGAGGGCGAAGCCCGCCCCCT
>JAYRLJ010000307.1:0-3979 GCA_041905305.1 Hylemonella sp.
ATGTTAACAAGTCTCAATCTGAGTGCTCCAATTTTGCCCCTGCTGGAGCTTTGAATCCATCAGAAAGAGTAACTCGAAAATCGTGGTGGAGAGGAGGAGGATCGAACTCCCGACCTTCGCATTGCGAACGCGACGCTCTCCCAGCTGAGCTACCCCCCCGCACGTGGAAAAAAATTCTAGCAAACAGGGGCGGCCGTGTCTAACAGTCAGTGGGCATCGGCCTGCCTGGCGGCGTTCACGACGGCGGTCTGGTCCGCCTTGCCGCCGTTGAAGTACAGGTTCAGCAGCACGGCGCTGATCGAGGCCAGCAGGATGCCCGACTCGATCAGCGGGTGGATGCTGTGGGGCATCCACTGCTTGAAGTTGGGGGCGATCAGGGGAATCATGCCGAAACCGATGGAGATGGCGACGATGAACAGGTTGTTGCGGTTGCCCTTGTAGTCCACGCCAGCAAGGATGCGGATGCCGGTGGCTGCCACCATGCCGAACATCACCAGCCCGGCCCCACCCAGTACGAAGGTCGGCAGCGACTCAACCAACGCTGCCATCTTGGGCAGCAGACCCAGGATGATCAGGATGACACCGCCTGCCACGCAGACGAAGCGGCTCTTGACGCCTGTGACGCCGACCAGTCCGACATTCTGGGAAAAGCTGGTGTAGGGGAAGGTGTTGAAGATGCCGCCGATCAAGGTGCCCAGCCCGTCGGTGCGCAGTCCGGCGGTGAGGGCTTTCTGCTCAACCTTGCGGTCGGTCATTTCTCCCAGCGCCAGAAACATGCCCGTCGACTCGATCATGACCACGATCATGACCAGCGTCATGGTGAGGATGAGGATGGGGTCGAAGGTGGGGCGTGCGATCTCGAATGGCAGTACGAGGTCGAACCAACCGGCTTTTGCCACTTTGTCGAAACTCATCATGCCAGCGGCGGCGGCGATGACGGCGCCGACAACGATGCCCAGCAGTACCGAGATGTTGGCCACGAAGCCCTTGGCGTACTTGGCGATGAGGAGGATGGCCGCCAACACGATGGCGGCGATGCCGATATGCGAGAGCGGAGCGTATTTCGGGTTGGGCACCGTGCCCACAATGGCCATCCCCTGTGGCACGGGGGGGACGGCACCATTGGCAGCCGCTTGTCTGGCCGCATCGAGCCAGGCCAGGTGTTCGGGATTCGGGAGGCTGGGTGCCGTCGGTCCTGCGGGAAGACCGAAGATCCAGTTGATGCCGATGCGCATCAGGCTGATACCGATGACGGCAATGATGGTCCCTGTCACCACGGGTGGAAAGAACCGCAGCATGCGGCTGACGAGCGGCGCTATCAGGATGGAAATGACGCCGGCGCCGATGATGGCGCCGAAGATCAGCCCGGCGCCTTCGACGCCCGGATGACTGCCCGCCATGGCGACCATGGGCGCGACCGAGGCGAAGGTCACGCCCATCATCACCGGTAGCTTGATGCCGAACCACTGGGTCGTCCCCAGAGACTGGATCAGGGTCACCAGACCGCAGCAGAACAGGTCGGCCGAGATCAGCATGGCCACCTGCTCGGGACTGAGCTTGAGCGCCCGGCCGACGATCAGCGGCACAGCGACGGCGCCTGCGTACATCACCAGCACATGTTGCAAGCCCAGTGCAGTGAGTTTGCCGACAGGCAGGCGCTCGTCGACGGGGTGGACGGCAGTGGTCATGGCAGTCTCCTGAGGAAGATCTGGGGTCCAGATCGCATGCAAAAAGGTATACAAATTATGTATACAAAAATTGCACGAACAGATGGGGTTTTCCCGTGGGACCAGCCTGCGGTTGAGGAAGAAAAGGGCGAACGCGCCCCCTCGCCTGCACAGGCGAGAGACCGCCTCTCAGACGTCGAAGGCGCCGTCGTTCCCTGCGAGACCGGTGGGTTCAGGCTGAACCGAGCAGATCCAGCAGGGTGCGGGCAACAACCTTGGTCGCGCGGCGCAGGTCGTCGAGTGCCAGGTGTTCGTCGGCGCGCTTGGCATTCGACTCACGCACGGTGCGCGGGCCGGCGCCGTAGATCACCCCCGGAATGCCACGTTCGACATACAGGCGGACGTCGGTGTACAGCGGGGTGCCCACGGCCGGAATGGGCTCGCCGAACAGCGCTTGGCCATGCTTCTGGATCGCTTGAACCAACGGGGCATTGCCGGCCAGCGGCTTCATGGCCCGGCACAGCAGCAGGCGCTTGACCTCGACCCGGATGTCCCGGCCGCCGCGTGGCGGCTTGAAACTGGCCGCTGCCTGTTCGATGGTGCGGCGCAGGCTGGCTTCGACTTCCGCCGGGTCCTCCTCAGGGATCATGCGGCGGTCCAGCTTGAACACCACCTTGCCCGGAATCACGTTGGTGTTGGTGCCGCCCTGGATCGTTCCTACGTTGAGGTAGGGGTGGGTGATGCCCTCGACATTCGAACGGACCTGCGTGTAGTCGGAGTTGAGCTGGTAGAGCGCATTGAGGATGTGCGTCGCGCCCTGCAGCGCGTCGGTGCCGCTGTCCGGGATGGCGGCGTGCGACATGTCGCCGTGCACCGTCACCTCCAGTTGCAGGCAACCGTTGTGGGCAATCACCACCTGGTAGCTGAAGCCGGCCGCGATCATCAGGTCCGGCTTGGTCAGGCCCTGTTCCAGCAGCCAGCCAGGACCCACCTCGCCACCAAACTCCTCGTCGTAGGTCACGTGCAGTTCCACGCCGCCCTTGAGCGGCGCGCCGAGCGATTCGAGCGCACGGATTGCGTAGGTGAAGCTGGCGATGTCGCACTTGCTCACCGCGGACGCACGTCCGTAGATCTTGCCGTCCTCGATCTCACCGCCGTAGGGATCGTGCGTCCAGCCCTCACCCGGCGGAACCACATCGCCATGGGCGTTGAGCGCAATCGTCTTGCCGCCGTCGCCATAGCGCCGGCGTACGATCAGGTTGGTGATGCTCTCCAGCCCGGCGGCTTTCACCTCGGCATCGGGCACAGCGTGCTTCTCTGCACTCAGGCCCATGCCGGCCAGCAGCTCGGCGGTGCGCTCGGCGTGTGGCGCATTGTTGCCCGGCGGCGTGTCGGTGGGGACGCGGATGAGTTCCTGCAGGAACTTCACTTCCTCGTCGAAATGGGCGTCGATCCAGGCGTCGAGTTGCTGTTGTGGTGTGGACATGGCGGGCTCAGTGTGGGTCGGGTGTCAGTTGCTGCAGCACATGGTCGAAGGCCTTGACGGCCAGGTCCATGTCATCGGCGGTACTGGACTCAAGCGGGTTGTGGCTGATGCCGCTGTTCTCGCCACGCACGAACAGCATGGCTTGCGGCAGGATTTCGTGCAGTTTCATCGCGTCGTGGCCCGCACCGCTGGGCATGCGGTGCAGCGGCACGCCCAACGCGCTCACGGCGTTTTCCCAGCGTGCCTGCCAGTCGGGGGCGCTGGGGGCAGCGCTTGCGCGCATGGTTTCCTCGAGCGCGCAACGCAGGCCACGGCGCTCGCAGATCGCCGTGAGCTCGGCGAGCACGTCCCGGGCCAGGGCATCTCGCTGTGCATCGGTGGGAGCGCGCATGTCCAGGCTGAAGCGGCAGACGCCGGGAACGACATTGATCGAGCCGTTGGGCACCTGCAGCATGCCCACGGTGGCGACGGAGTCGCTGTCCTGGGTCGCGCGCTGCTCGGCATACAGGATGAGCTCCGCCACGGCTGCCGCAGCGTCGCGCCGACGGTCCATGGGGGTGGTGCCAGCATGGCTGGCCATGCCCCGCACCTCGCCGACATAGCGCACGCTGCCATTGATACTGGTGACGATGCCCAGCGGCAGATTGAGTTCGTTGAGTACGGGGCCCTGCTCGATGTGCACCTCGATGAAGCCCAAATACCTTGCCGGGTCGCGCTGCAGCCGGGGGATGTCGGTGATGGACAGGCCGGCGTGCGCCATGGCTTCGCGCATGGTGATGCCGTCGGCGTCCTGCTGGTCGAGCCAGGCCGGGTCGAAATGGCCGGT
>JAYRLJ010000308.1:0-3975 GCA_041905305.1 Hylemonella sp.
TGGGACGTGGGCCACCAGACCTACCCGCACAAGATCCTGACCGGCCGGCGCGAACGGATGCATACCCTGCGCCAGCTCGGCGGCATCAGCGGCTTTCCGCTGCGCACCGAGAGTGAGTACGACGCCTTCGGCACCGCGCACAGCAGCACCTCCATTTCCGCCGCGCTGGGCATGGCGCTGGCCGCGCGCCAGAAGGGCGAGGACCGCCATGCGGTGGCGGTGATCGGCGACGGCGCCATGACGGCCGGCATGGCCTTCGAGGCCCTCAACCACGGTGGCGTGGAGGACTGCAAGCTGCTGGTCATCCTCAACGACAACGACATGTCGATCAGCCCGCCGGTCGGCGCGCTCAACCGCTACCTGGCGCAACTGATGAGCGGCCAGTTCTATGCCGCCGCCAAGAGCGTGGGCAAGACGGTGCTCAAGGGCGCGCCGCCGCTGTTCGAGCTGGCCAAGCGCATCGAGGAGCATGCCAAGGGCATGGTGGTGCCGGCCACCCTGTTCGAGAAGTTCGGCTTCAATTACATCGGCCCCATCGACGGCCACGATCTCGAATCGCTGATTCCCACGCTGGAGAACATCAAGCACCTCAAGGGGCCGCAGTTCCTGCACGTGGTCACCAAGAAGGGCCAGGGCTACAAGCTGGCCGAGGCCGACCCGATTGCCTACCACGGCCCGGGCAAGTTCGACCCGGCGGTGGGCCTGGTCAAGCCCGCCACGCCGCCGAAGCAGACCTTCACCCAGGTGTTCGGCCACTGGCTGTGCGACATGGCCGAGAAGGATCCGCGCCTGGTCGGCATCACACCGGCCATGCGCGAGGGCTCGGGCATGGTGGAGTTCCACCAGCGTTTCCCGGATCGTTACTACGACGTCGGCATTGCCGAGCAGCATGCGGTAACGTTCGCCGCCGGTCTGGCCTGCGAAGGGCTGAAGCCGGTGGTGGCGATCTATTCCACCTTCCTGCAACGTGCCTACGACCAGCTGATCCACGACGTCGCCTTGCAGAAGCTGCCGGTGGTGTTCGCGCTGGATCGCGCGGGCCTGGTCGGTGCCGATGGCGCCACCCACGCCGGCAACTACGACATTGCCTACCTGCGCTGCATCCCGAACGTCAGCGTGGCCTGCCCGGCCGACGAGCGTGAGTGCCGCCAGTTGCTCACGACCGCCTTCGAGCAGAACCACCCGGTGGCGGTGCGCTACCCGCGCGGCGCCGGGGCTGGCGTGGCCACCGCACCCGACCTGCAGGGCTTGCCGTTTGGCAAGGGCGAGGTCCGCCGTCAGGGCAAGGGCATTGCCATCCTGGCCTTCGGCACCTTGCTGTACCCGGCGCTGGAAGCTGCCGAGCAGCTGGATGCCACCGTGGTCAACATGCGCTGGGCCAAACCGCTCGACACTGAACTGCTGCTGCAGGTCGCGGCCGGGCACGAGGCTTTGGTGACGGTGGAAGAGGGCGCCGTCATGGGCGGCGCCGGCAGTGCGGTGGGCGAGGCGCTGCAGGCTGCGGGCGTCATCAAGCCGCTGTTGCAACTGGGCCTGCCCGACGCCTTCATCGAGCATGGCGATCCGGCCAAGCTGCTGGCCCTGCAGGGGCTGGACGCGGCCGGCATCCAGGCCGCGATTGAGCGCCGCTATGGTGCTCTGGCCAGCCAGGCCAAGCCGGCGCTCAAGGTGGTGCGCTGAGGGCGCAGTTACCAGACGGTTACACTAGCCGCCTCATGTCGGCTGATCGCTGGACATGGTGCTATTTTTCACAGGAGTCAACAACAATGGATCGTCGTTCCCTTATCAAGCAAGCCGGTATCGCCGGCGTGCTGGCGGCTGGTGCCGCCCCCGCTGTTCACGCCCAGGCTGCCGTGCGCTGGCGTCTGGCGTCGAGCTTCCCCAAGTCGCTCGACACCATCTTCGGCAGCGCCGAGATGTTCGCCAAGACGGTCAAGGCCCTGTCCGGCGGCAAGTTCGAAGTGTCGGTGCACCCGGCCGGTGAACTGATGCCCGCTTTCGGTGTGGTGGACGCCATCCAGAACAACACCATCGAGATGGCCCAGACGGCGCCCTACTACTTCACCGGCAAGAGCCCCATCTTCGCCTTTGGCTGCGCCGTGCCCTTCGGCCTGACCGCGCGTCAGATGGACGCCTGGATGGAGCATGGCAACGGCCGCAAGCTGATGGACGCCTTCCTTGACCAGTACAACATCAAGAGCCGCAGCGCCGGCAACACCGGTACCCAGATGGGTGGCTGGTACCGCAAGGAAATCAAGACCGTCAAGGACCTCAAGGGCCTGAAGATGCGTCTGGGTGGTGGCCTGTTCGGCGAGACCATGCAGAAGCTGGGCGTGGTGGCACAGAACATGCCGGCTGGTGAGGTGTACCAGGCACTGGAAAAGGGTACCCTGGACGCCACCGAGTTCGTGGGCCCCTACGACGACGAGAAGCTGGGCTTCAACAAGGTGGCCCCGTTCTACTACTACCCCGGCTGGTGGGAAGGCGGCGCCGAGCTCGAGTTCTTCATCAACAAGAAGGCCTACGCTGCGCTGAGCCCCGAGTTCCAGGCCATCGTCGACGCCGCCACCGCCGTGGCTGCGCGTGACATGACCGCCAAGTACGACGCCATGAACCCGATCGCCCTCAAGCGTCTGGTGGCCGCCAAGACCCAGCTCAAGCCGTTCTCGAAGGAGATCATGGACGCTGGCTACAAGGCCGCCATGGAAGTGTTCGCCGAGCACGAGGCCAAGTCCCCGGAATTCAAGAAGATCCACCAGGACATGCGTGCCTTCCAGCGCGACCAGGTTCTGTGGGCTCGCTTCTCCGAGTACCGCTACGACACCTTCATGACCGGCGTGAAGCTGTAAGCATCGGGTCAGCTGCACCCGGGTGGTGCAAGACGATGATGAAATGGGCCTTCGGGCCCATTTTTTTCGCCTTGATTCAGTGTGCAAACCGTGGGTAACTCCCTAGAAAGACCGAGATGAACGCTTCTTAGAATTCGCGCACCATAACTTTTGAGGAGACTCTTCCATGGATCGTCGTTCCGTCATCAAGCGCGCCGGCATTGCCGGTGTCCTTGCCGCTGGCGTCGCACCGGCCGTACATGCCCAGGCCACCATCCGTTGGCGCCTGGCCTCCAGCTTCCCCAAGGCGCTGGACACCATCTTTGGCGCCGCCGAGACCTTTGCCAAGAAGGTCAACGAAATGTCGGGTGGCAAGTTCACCATCTCGGTGCACGCTGCCGGCGAGCTGATGCCCGCTTTCGGCGTGGTGGACGGCGTGCAGAACGGTACGGTGGAGTGCTGCCATACCGCGCCTTATTACTTCTTCGGCAAGGACGAGACCTTTGCCCTGGGCTGCGCCATCCCCTTCGGCTTGAACAGCCGCCAGATGACGGCCTGGGTCTACGAGGGCAACGGAGGCAAGCTGCTGCGCGAGTTCTACCGCAACTACAACATCGTCAACTTCGCGGCCGGCAACACCGGGGCGCAGATGGGCGGCTGGTACCGCAAGCAGATCAAGTCCATGGCCGACATGAAGGGCCTGAAGTTCCGCGTCGGCGGCTTTGCTGGCAAGGTGATCGAGCGCATGGGCGGCGTGCCGCAGAACATCCCCGGCGGCGAGATCTACCAAGCGCTGGAGAAGGGCACCATCGACGCGGCCGAGTGGGTGGGTCCGTACGACGACCAGAAGCTGGGCTTCAACAAGGTGGCGCCGTTCTACCACTACCCCGGCTGGTGGGAAGGCGGCCCGCAGCTCGACGTCTTCATCAACAACAAGGCCTTTGATTCCCTGTCGGCCGAGAACAAGGCCATCGTCGAGGCGGCTGCGGCGTTCGCCCACACCGAGATGCAGGCCAAGTACGACGTGAAGAACCCGGCGGCACTCAAGCAGCTGGTGGCGGCCAAGACCAAGGTGGTGCCGTTCCCGAAGGATGTGCTGGACAACGCGTTCAAGACCTCCATGGCCCTGTACGACGAGATCAGCGCC
>JAYRLJ010000309.1:0-2429 GCA_041905305.1 Hylemonella sp.
GTATTGCCGTTCACGAACACCGAGAGCCGGACGGCCCGCCAGTTGATGGAAGACGTCCTGACGGTCAATGGCATCCCGCTGGGCTGGACCGTGGATTGGGGCCTGACGGATTGGAATGTGCCTGCTGGAGCTTTCGCCCACCAAGGCACCTGGATCGAGGCCCTAACCACGATCGCCAGCGCCGCCGGGGGCTACCTCGTTCCCCACCCGTCGAATCAGAGCTTTCGGGTGCGGCACCGCTACCCGGTGGCGCCTTGGGAGTGGGGGACGGTCACGCCGGACTTCGTGCTCCCGGTGGACGCCGTGTCCCGCGAGTCGCTGCGGTGGGTCGACAAGCCCGCCTACAACCGGGTCTTCGTGTCGGGCCAGGACGCCGGGGTGCTGGGCCAGGTGACCCGTGCAGGCACGGCCGGCAACGTGCTTGCGCCGATGGTGGTCGACCGCCTGATCACTGAGGTTGCCGCTGCCCGCCAACGCGGCCTCGACGTGCTGGCTGACACCGGACACCAGATCGAAGTCAGCCTGCGACTGCCGGTGCTGGCTGAGACCGGGATCATTCAGCCGGGTGCCTTCGTCGAGTACCAGGATGGCACCGTGACGCGGCTGGGCATCGTGCGCGCCACGCACATCGAGGCCGGCATGCCCGAGGTCTGGCAGACGCTGGGAGTCCAGGGCTATGCATAACCTCTACGAGCAGTTCCGGCAGCTGATGCCGGAGCCCCCATTGCAGGCCGGGACCGTGATCGACGTGGTCACCGTCCAGCTGCCCGGTGGCGGTCTCGTCAAGGCGCGTGGCACTTCCGCCGTTGGCGCACGCGTCTTCGTCCGCGACGACGTCATAGAGGGCACCGCTCCCAGCCTGCCCGTGGAGATCATCGAAATCTGAAGCCGACCTGACTCACTGATTCAACCCTGAGACCCGCCTGGTGCTTGCGCATCCGGCGGGTTTCGCATTTCTGGAGAACGCAATTGACCGAAGCCGACAAACCCGCCCTCGTGGAAAACATGCTCCTGCTGCGCAAGGAGGACTTCGAAGAACTGCTCGACCGTGCTGCAGAGCGCGGCGCCGAGCGCTGCCTGGCCCAGCTCGGGCTTGAAAACGGGAGTGCCGCGAAGGACATCCGCGATCTGCGTGATCTCCTGGATGCGCTGCGCGATGCCCGGCGCACGGCTTGGCGGACCGTGATCAAGCTCGTGACCACAGGCGTTCTGGCCGCACTGATGGTCGGAGTCGCCATCAAGCTCAAGCTGATGGGAGGCGCCCAATGATCGAGACCTTGCTCGGGGGACTCCTGGGCGGCGTCTTCCGACTCGCGCCGGAGATCCTGAAGTGGCTCGATCGCCGGGGCGAGCGCGGCCATGAACTGGCGATGCAAGACAAGGCGCTGGAGTTCGAGAAGCTGCGTGGCGCGCAGCGCATGGCCGAGATCGGCGCAGCCGCCGACGCGGCGTGGAACACCGGTGCCATCGAAGCGCTGAAGGAAGCAGTTGCCGCGCAAGGACGGCCTTCCGGTGTGAAGTGGGCTGACGCGCTATCGACCAGTGTTCGGCCCGTGATCACGTACTGGTTCATGGCGCTGTACTGCGCGGCCAAGACGGCGGCCTTCGCGGCGACCGTCACCGCTGGCGCGGCGTGGGGCACGGCGATCCTGCACGCGTGGACCGAGGCCGATCAAGCGCTGTGGGCCGGCGTGCTCAACTTCTGGTTCCTGGGACGCGTGTTCGACCGGGTGCGGCCGTGAATGGCGTGCCGCAGGCTGCGGTCGATCTGGCCAAGCGGTTCGAGGGCTTCCACCGCGTGCCGAAGTCCGACCCCGGGCGTGCCCATCCCTACGTCTGCCCGGCCGGGTTCTGGACCATCGGCTACGGCCATCTCTGCGATCCGCAGCATCCGCCGATCACGGAGGCCGAGGCGGGAGACTACCTGGCCGCCGACCTCATGACGGCGCTGAACGCGACGCTGCGCTACTGCCCGGTGCTGTCCACCGAGCCCGAAGGTCGTCTCGCGGCCATCGTGGACTTCACGTTTAACCTCGGCGCCGGGCGGCTGCAGACATCGACGTTGCGGCGGCGGATCCATCAGCTGGACTGGGCAGCCGCCGCTACAGAGTTGCGCCGGTGGGTCTATGGCGGCGGAAGAGTTTTGCCCGGTCTGCTGTCTCGACGAGAGGCGGAAGCAACCTTGATGCTGCGGAAATCATTGTCAGCCTGATCCATTGGGCCCGGACTCAAACCAAAGAGCGAATATGCACCTGAAGCATTGATTCTGGTAGAATATGCTTTACTTGCATTTTTTAGGCACTGACATGGCGACGTTCAACAGCGTCGAGGAACTGATTCGAGCGGCCCGCGACGGACGCAGCCAGAAGGAATTTGCCGATCTGCTCAAGGTCGACCAGTCACTGGTGAGCAAGTACGAGAGGGGCAAG
>JAYRLJ010000309.1:2439-3972 GCA_041905305.1 Hylemonella sp.
AGACCAATCCACCGATCAGCTTCATCAACCAATGTATGCACTTGGTGCATACGGCTGACGACGACGTCCCTACGGCCGATCAACTCGCGGAACGAGTTCGCGCGGCGTTGGCCGACCCAGATTTGCGGCAGGCGCGCTCCGCGCTGTCCCGCTTGGTGGATGCCTTTGCGTCCGAAAACGCTCAAACTCGCGTAGCAGGCGCTACGCATCGATGAAAAGGAGGCCGCTGTGGCCACGCAATCAACCATCGAATGGACAGAGCAGACCTGGAACCCCTCGACGGGTTGCACCAAGATCTCGCCAGGCTGCAAGCACTGCTACGCCGAAGTGATGGCGCGGCGGCTACATGCGATGAGTGCACCGGGCTACGAGAACGAGTTCGAGCTCACCGTGCACGAAAGCCGACTCGGGCAGCCACTGGCGCGCAAGAAGCCGACCACGTATTTCGTCAACAGTATGAGCGACCTGTTTCACGAAGGCGTGCCAGACAGGTTCCTTGACCGCGTGTTTTCGGTCATCGAGGGCACGCCACAGCACACCTATCAAATCCTCACCAAGCGCGCAGAGCGCCTGCCCGAGTATTTCGCGCGGCGTGCCTGCCCGCCTAACGTATGGCTGGGTGTGTCGGTGGAAGACAAGAAGTATGGCGTGCCGCGCATTGACCACCTACGCAAGGTGGATGCGCACATCCGATTCCTCTCTGTCGAACCGTTGCTGGAGGACTTGGGCTGCATCAACCTGCGCGACATCCACTGGGTGATCGTTGGCGGAGAATCCGGCCCCAAGGCACGCCCCATGCGCGAGGAGTGGGTGGCGAACGTGCAGGCGCAAGCCGAAGCGGCTGGCGCGGCGTTCTTCTTCAAGCAATGGGGCGGCTGGGGCGCTGACGGTGTCAAGCGCCACAAGAAGGCAAACGGGCGTATCTTCCGTGGCCGCACATGGGACGACTATCCGCAGCAGGCGACGGAAGCACAGCTATAACGTGTCCAGAATGTCCTTGGCGATCTTTGTCGCCAAACCATGGGCCTTGGGCGTTGGATTGGACGCCGCGAAATAGAGCGCGAAAAGCGGCGCTCCGGTCGGATTCTTGGCATCGCCGCCTTGATACAGCACCTTGGGGTCGGTGACGGCGGGAAACAGCCCCTTCAGTCGCTTGGACACGAACTCCAGCATCTGGCGGTGATCGGTATCGCGCACATCGCCATTGCTGCCGCCGAACAAATCGGACTGCGGATTTTGGGCGTAGAACGCCTGACGCCATTCATCGGTGCCAAGCACGCGCGTCAGGGATGCCTCCTTGTCGGCATCCAGTGCGTCCGCATTCTTGGCGGCTTGCCGGTACAGCCCGGCATACGGAAACAGATACCAGACATCAACTGCGCCGGTCTTGGCAATCGCTTCCAGCGTTGTCCATTCAACGTGCATCCCGAACGGATCAAGGAACAGCACGGCCCGCTCGCTTCGCCACTGGTATTGACCGCAGAGGGTTTTCAATGCCGCATTGGCATCGCTCTGGATCACTTCAATGGTCTT
>JAYRLJ010000011.1:0-26224 GCA_041905305.1 Hylemonella sp.
CCGGAGCCGATCTGGCTGGCCAGGCGGATGCGCTGCGCCTCGCCGCCCGACAGCGTCTCGGCGCTGCGGTCCAGGCTCAGGTAGTTCAGGCCGACGTCGTTGAGGAACTTCAGCCGCAGCCGGATCTCGCGCACCACCTTGTCGGCGATCTCGGCCTTGGCGCCATGCAGCTGCAGGGTGTCGAAGTACTCGTAGCACTCGCGCAGCGTCAGGTGACTGACCTCGTAGATGGCACGCGCCTGCGCGTCGTCGCCGATCTTCACGTGGCGCGCTTCCGGCCGCAGGCGCGTGCCGGCGCAGGCCGGGCAGGGCTGGCTGCTGCGCAGCCGCGCCAGGTCTTCGCGCACCAGGGCCGAATCGGTCTCGCGGTAGCGCCGCACCAGGTTGGGAATGATGCCCTCGAAGGGGTGTTTCTTGCTGACCTTCTTGCCCTGCGAAGCACCGGAGTCCATCACGTAGCTGAACTTGATCTCCTCCTCGCCCGAGCCGTACAGCACCACTTGCTGCACCGGGGGCGGCAGCGACTCGAACGGGTCGTCGAGGTCGAACTTGTAGTGCTTGGCCAGGCTCTCCAGCATGGCGAAGTAGTAGGCGTTGCGCCGGTCCCAACCCTTGATGGCGCCACTGGCCAGACTCAGCGAGGGGAAGGCCACCACGCGCGCCGGGTCGAACACCTCCTGCTGGCCGATGCCGTCGCAGCTCGGGCAGGCGCCCTGCGGCGAGTTGAAGGAGAACAGGCGCGGCTCCAGCTCGCTGATCGAGTAGTGGCACAGCGGGCAGGCGAACTTGGCGTTGAACAGGTGTTCGATACCGCTGTCCATCTCCAGCGCAATCGCGCGGCCATTGGCCAGCCGCAAGGCGGCCTCGAAGCTCTCGGCCAGGCGCTGGCGCAGGGCCTCGGCCTCCTCACCGCCGCGCACCTTGAGGCGGTCGATCACCACGTCGATGTCGTGCTTCTCGGTCTTCTTGAGGGCCGGCAATTCGTCAAAGTTGCAAGCCTTGCCATCGACGCGAAAGCGCACATAGCCCTGCGCCTGCATGTCCTCGAACACTTCGGTGAACTCGCCCTTCTTCTCCCGTGCCAGCGGCGCCAGGATCATCAACCGCGTGTCGGCCGGCAATGCGAGGGTGGCGTCCACCATCTGGCTCACCGTCTGCGCCTGCAGCGGCAACGCGTGCTCCGGGCAATAGGGCGTGCCGGCGCGCGCAAACAGCAGGCGCAGGTAATCGTGGATTTCCGTGACGGTGCCGACGGTGGAGCGCGGGTTGTGGCTGGTGGCCTTCTGCTCGATGCTGATGGCGGGCGACAGGCCCTCGATCAGGTCCACGTCCGGCTTGTCCATCAGCTGCAGGAACTGGCGCGCGTAGGTCGAAAGACTCTCTACATAACGGCGCTGCCCCTCGGCGTACAGCGTGTCGAAGGCCAGGCTGGACTTGCCCGAGCCCGACAGGCCGGTGATCACCACCAGCTGGTTGCGCGGGATGTCGAGGTCGATGCCCTTGAGGTTGTGGGTGCGCGCACCGCGGATGTGGATGGCCTGCTGCTGCAGGGCGCGGGCCAGGTAGCGGCCTTCGTCGGCGGGCGCGTTCAAGGCGCCGTCTGGGGTGGAGTTCAAGGTCTGTGCCGTCAACAAAACCCTCCATGATAGAGAAAGCCCGCCGTTTGCGCACCTGGCCGGCAGCGGTGCGCCGGATCGGAGACAATCGGCGCTTTGCCCGTTGACCCGCCCGCCGATTTGGGCGGGCTTCTGTTGGAACGGATCGTTCGCCTGTGTCGTCTACCCTGTCTTCCCATCCGTCTGCTGCCGATCCGAGTGCCATGACGCCGGTGGAGCGCCGTGCCAGCCTGTCGCTGGCCGCCATCTTTGCCCTGCGCATGCTCGGCCTCTTTCTTGTGTTGCCGGTGTTCGCGCTGGAGGCGGCGCGCTACCCCGGGGGCGATGACCCGGCTCTGGTCGGCCTGGCCATGGGCATTTACGGCCTGACCCAGGGCCTGCTGCAGCTGCCCTTCGGCATGGCGTCGGACCGGCTGGGGCGCAAGCGCGTCATCGTGGCCGGGCTGCTGGTGTTTGCGCTCGGCAGCTTCGTGGCGGCGCTGGCGGGCAGCCTCACGGGTCTGATCATCGGCCGCTCGCTGCAGGGGGCCGGTGCCGTCTCGGCGGCCGTGACCGCCTTGCTGGCCGACCAGACACGCGACGACGTGCGCACCAAGGCCATGGCCCTGGTGGGCGCCAGCATCGGTCTGATGTTCGCGCTCTCGTTGCTGCTGGCGCCCCTGCTGGTGAATGTCATCGGCCTGGCCGGCCTGTTTGCCCTCACCGGCTCGCTGGCACTGGCCGGCGTGGCGGTGGTGATCTGGTGGGTGCCGCCGGAGCCCAGGCAGCACAAGGACACGCCGCGCGGCAAGCTGTCCGAGGTGTTGACGCATGCCGGCCTGCTGCGGCTGGACTTCGGCGTCTTCGTGCTGCACGCGGTGCAACTGGCCATGTGGGTGGCCATCCCGGCCCTGCTGGTGCAGGCGGGTTTGGCCAAGGACGACCATTGGCAGGTCTACCTGCCGGCGGTGCTGGCCTCCTTCTTTGTCATGGGCGCGACGCTGTTCCCGCTGGAGAAGCGTGGCTACCTGCGCGCCGTCTTTCTGGCCGCCATCGGCCTGGTCGGGCTGGTGCAGTTGGGGCTGCTGTGGAGCGCGCAGGCACCCGGCATCGCCTGGCTGGCGTTCCTGCTGTTCGTCTTTTTCTGCGGCTTCAACGTGCTGGAGGCCAGCCAGCCCAGCCTGGCCTCGCGCATTGCGCCGCCGCACGCGCGCGGCACGGCGCTGGGGGTCTACAACACCCTGCAGTCGCTGGGTTTCTGTCTCGGTGGCGTGCTGGGCGGCTGGCTGGTCAAGGTGACTGGCGTGCAGGGCCTGTTCGTGGCTTGCGCAGTGGCGATGGGCCTGTGGCTGCTGGTGGCCTGGCCGATGCAAGCGCCGGGGCGCAAGGCGCCATAATTGACCGAATTATCTGGAGGAATTTCCCATGGCATCCGTCAACAAAGTCATCCTGGTCGGCAACTGCGGCCGCGACCCCGAAATCCGCTACCTGCCCTCCGGTCAGGCGGTGGCCAATGTGAGCGTGGCCACCTCCAGCCGCCGCAAGGACAAGAACACCGGCGAAACCGTCGAGGACACCCAGTGGCACCGCGTTACCTTCTACGACCGCCTGGCCGAGATCGCCGGCGAATATGTCAAGAAGGGCCAGCCGATCTACGTTGAAGGCCGCCTGAAGTACGGCAAGTTCACCAACAAGGATGGCCACGAGCAGAATACCGTGGACATCATCGCCACCGAAATGCAGCTGTTGGGCCGCCGCGAAGGCATGGGTGGCCCGGACGAGGATAGCCCGGCACCGCGTCGCGCTGCTCCGGCCGCTCCACGTGCCCCGGCCCCGGCACCCCGCCAGGCGCCGGCCAAGGCGTCGAGCGGCTTCGATGACATGGACGACGACATTCCGTTCTAAGCGCGCAGCGGTCTTCGTCATCTGGGAACCGGGCCCCGGCAGCCGTCAGGCTGGCGGGGCTTTTTTGTCGGGGTGGTTTGTACTGCCGGGAGTATTTGTGTATACTCCCGCCAGTATATGGAGATTGCCATGAAATCTACTCAGTTTTCAATTGATCGGGTACGCCAGCTGATGCCTTGGCTGGCGGCGGTGGCGGTGTCGTCTGCGCTGGCGCAAGGCGCCGTGCCGGTGCCCACGGTGCAGATCCAGGCCAAGGCTGTGTCCACTGGCTTCGAGATCGACGGCGTGATCCAGCCCGTCAAGCAGAGCACGGTCTCGGCCCAGGCGGCCGGTCGTGTCGTGACGCTGGCGGTCAAGATGGGCGACCGTGTCAAGGCGGGCCAGGTGCTGGCCACCATTGACGACCGCGAGGCCGCCGTCGGCCTGCAGCGCAGTCAGGCCCAGGTGGCGCAGAGCGAAGCCGAATTCCGCAACGCCCAGCTCAATTTCGAGCGCACGCGTGAATTGCAGGCCAAGGGCTTTGTCAGCAAGGCGGCACTCGACATGGCGGAAACCCAGTTCAAGGGCGCGCAGGCCGGCCGGGACCAGGCGGCTGCCGGTGCACGCCAGGCCGCACTCGGCCAGGGTTACACCCGTGTCACCGCACCGTATGACGGCTGGGTGTTGCAGACCCATGTGGAAGCGGGCGACCTGGCGGTGCCGGGCAAGCCCATCGTGACTGTCTATGCGCCGCAGCCGCTGCGTGCCGTGGTGCAGGTGCCGGCCTCGCGCGCCGAGGTGACGCGCCAAGCTGCCCAGGTGGAAGTGCAGCTCGGCAGTGAGTGGGTGACGCCGGTGGCGCGCAGCACCATGCCCTCGGCCGATCCGGTGTCGCAGACCGTGGAGTGGCGTCTGGAGCTCTCGCCCAAGGTGACGCAGAACCTGCTGCCGGGTCAGCAGGCGCGGGTGCGCTTCGTCGGCGGGCAGGCCAACCGCATGGTGGTGCCGGGCGCAGCCGTGTTGCGTCGCGGCGAACTGACCGCCGTCTATGTGGCCGGCGACAAGGGCTTCGTGCTGCGTGCCGTGCGCCTGGGCGGTGACCACGGTGCCGACGGCATCGAGATCGTGGCCGGCCTGAATGCCGGCGACCGCGTGGCGCTGGATCCGGTGAAGGCCGGGCTGGCTGGTGCCGTGGCTGCACGCTGAGGTTGCCATGAACGACGTCGCTACTCCTGAATCCAAGGCCGAGCGCCTGGGCGTTTCTGGCCGCATTGCCGCCGCCTTCCAGGCCAATGCCATCACGCCGTTGCTGGCCCTCGTGGCCCTGCTGCTGGGTCTGTTCGCCGTGCTGGTGACGCCGCGCGAGGAAGAGCCGCAGATCAACGTCACCATGGCCAACGTGCTGATCCCGTTCCCCGGGGCCAGCAGCACGGACGTGCAGAACATGGTGGCGCGTCCGGCCGAGCAGGTGCTGAGCCAGATTGCCGGCATCGAGCACACCTACTCCGTGGCCCGTCCGGGCTTGGCGGTGCTGACGGTGCAGTTCAAGGTCGGTGTGCCCCGCACCGAGGCGCTGGTGCGACTGTATGACGTGCTCAACGCCAACCAGGACTGGCTGCCGCGCGACCTCGGCACGCTCACGCCCATCGTGAAGCCCAAGGGCATCGACGACGTGCCGGTGCTGGCCGTCACCCTGTGGGGCCAGGACGGCACGCCTGCCAACGAGCTTGAGCGCGTGGCGCATGCGGTGGAAACCGAACTCAAGCGCGTATCCGGTACGCGCGAGATTCAGACCATCGGCGGGCCGGGGCGCGCCGTGCATGTGTGGCTCGACCCGACGCGCCTGCGCGAACGAGGCATCGATGTGCTGAGCCTCAAGCAGACGCTGAGCGCCGCCAACTTCGGCATGCCGGCTGGTGCCGTGCTCGACAACAGTGGCAAGGCGCCGCAATCGCTGACGGTGGAGACGGGTGAATTTCTGCGCTCGGCGCAGGATGTGGGTGATGTGATCGTCGGTGTACACCGCGGCGCGCCGGTCTACCTGCGCGAGGTGGCCCGCATCGAGGCCGGTGCGCAGCAGCCGCAGCGCTATGTCTGGTTCACGCCGGGTGCGGCGCAGGTGGACGGCAAGGCCGCCGCAGCGCCGGCCGGCCAGGTCTATCCGGCCGTCACCTTGACCGTCACCAAGAAGCCGGGCGAGAACGCCGTGGATGTGGCGCGCGCCGCGCAGGCCACCGTGGACGCGCTGCGCAACAGCGTCATTCCCTCCAACATCGAAGCCAGCGTCACCCGCAACTACGGTGAGACCGCGGCCGAAAAGGCCAACAAGCTGATCCAGAAACTGGCATTTGCGACCGGCTCGGTGATCCTGCTGGTCGGCTTTGCCCTGGGCCGGCGTGAGGCGGTGATCGTCGGCGCCGCGGTGATCCTGACGCTGATGGTGACGCTGTTTGCGTCCTGGGCCTGGGGCTTCACGCTCAACCGTGTGTCGTTGTTCGCGCTGATCTTCTCCATCGGTATCCTGGTGGACGACGCCATCGTGGTGGTGGAGAACATCCACCGTCACCAGCAACTCACGCCGGACGCGCCGCTCTCCGAGATCATCCCGCGTGCGGTGGACGAAGTGGGTGGCCCCACCATCCTGGCCACACTGACGGTGATCGCTGCGCTGTTGCCGATGGCTTTCGTCAGCGGACTGATGGGCCCCTACATGAGCCCGATCCCGATCAACTCCAGCCTGGGCATGGCGCTGTCGCTGGCGATTGCCTTCACCGTCACACCCTGGCTGGCGCTCAAGCTCATGAAGTCGCATGGCCATGGTGACAGCGCGCATGCTGCGCCCACCGCCGCCGGCCTGGGCGCCAAGCTGCAGACCCTGTTCGCGCGCCTGCTCACGCCGCTGCTGGAGAGTTCCCGCAAGCGCTGGCAACTGCTGGCCGGCATCCTGGCCGCACTCATGCTGTCAGTGGGCTTGACCGTCGTGCAGTGGGTGGTGCTGAAGATGCTGCCCTTCGACAACAAGAGCGAATTCCAGGTCATGGTCGACATGCCGGCCGGCACGCCGCTGGAGGACACCGCCGCCACGTTGCACGAACTGGGTGCTTTCCTGGCGCAGCAGCCCGAGGTGCTGGACCTGCAGGGCTACGCCGGTACCGCGTCGCCCATCACTTTCAACGGCTTGGTGCGCCAGTACTACCTGCGTGCCGAGGCTGAGCAGGGCGACCTGCAGGTCAACCTGGTGGACAAGAAGCACCGCAGCGACAAGAGCCACGCCATTGCGCAACGCCTGCGCCCGGCGCTGGAGGAGATCGGCAAGAGGCACGGTGCGCGCGTCAAGGTGGTGGAAGTACCGCCCGGTCCGCCCGTCATGAGCCCGCTGGTGGCCGAGGTCTACGGCCCGGACGAAGCCGGCCGCCAGCAACTGGCCGCCCGCATTGCCCAGGCCTTTGGCCAGACGCCCGACATCGTGGCCATCGACACCACGCTGAAGGAAGACGCCCCGCGCGCCTACCTGCGCGTGCGTCGCCAGCGCGCCGAGTCGCTGGGCATTCCGGTGGCCGCGGTGGCGCAGGCCGTGTCGGCTGCGCTGTCGGGTGCCGATGCCGCTTACCTGCACGACGCCCAGTCCAAGTACCCGGTGCCGGTGCGCCTGCAGCTGCCGCGCGAGTCGCAGGTGGGGCTGGACACCGTGCTGGCCTTGCCCATGCGCGCCGCCAACGGCCAACTGGTGCCGCTGTCGGAACTGGTGCGGGTGGAGCGCAACGTCATCGACAAGCCGCTCTACACCAAGGACCTGGCCAATGTGAGCTACGTCTTCGGCGACATGGCGGGCAAGCTGGATTCGCCGCTGTACGGCCTGTTTGCCATCCGTCCCCGTCTGGATGAGGCCGCGCTCAAGGACACCGGCGCACTGGGGGAGTACTGGATCAGCCAGCCCAAGGACACCTTCCGCCAGTACGCCATCAAGTGGGACGGCGAGTGGCAGATCACCTACGAGACCTTCCGCGACATGGGTGCCGCCTATGGCGTGGGCCTGATCCTGATCTACCTGCTGGTGGTGGCGCAGTTCCGCTCCTACAGCACGCCGCTGGTCATCATGGCGCCGATTCCGCTGACCATCATCGGTGTCATGCCGGGCCATGCCCTGCTGGGTGCGCAGTTCACCGCCACCTCCATGATCGGCATGATCGCGCTGGCCGGCATCATCGTGCGCAACTCCATCCTGCTGGTGGACTTCATCGAGTTGCAGGTCAAGCAGGGCATGGCGTTCAAGGACGCCGTGGTGCAGTCGGCCGCCGTGCGTGCCCAGCCGATTGCCCTGACCGGCCTGGCCGCCATGATCGGCGCCTTCTTCATCCTCGATGACCCGATCTTCAACGGCCTGGCCATCGCGCTGATCTTCGGCATCCTGGTCTCCACCCTGCTGACGCTGGTGGTGATTCCGGTGCTGTACTACGCCTTCTATCGCAAGCGCTACGAAAGCGCCGATGGCACCGCCCTGGCTGCGACCTGAATTTCCCTGTTCCCCAACCAACCCCAAGGAGTTTGAAATGACCGTTGAACGTTACATCCGCATCATGGCCGGCTTTGTTGTCATGCTGACGCTGGCCCTCGGCGTCGAAGGCAGCCCGATCTTCGTGAGCAAGTGGTTCCTGGCCGTGACTGCCTTCGCCGGCTTCAACCTGTTCCAGTCCGGCTTCACCGGCTTCTGCCCCCCGGCCTTCCTGTTCAAGAAGCTGGGCGTGCCCGAAGGCGGCGACGTCTGCCGCACCAAGTAAGGACGCGGTCATGAGTGAGGGCCAACCACGCGTCACGCTGCGCCAGCAGCAGGACTTCCAGTTCGAGATCGACTTCGGCGCCAGCGTGCCGACCTTGCTGGGCGACGAGCATCCGCCGCTGGGCCAGGGCAAGGGCCCCACCCCGGTGCAGCTGCTGGCGGCGGCGGTAGGCAACTGCCTGTCGGACTCGCTGCTGTTTGCGCTGCGCAAGTTCAAGCAGACGCCCGAGCCCATCACCTGCGAAGTGGCCGCCACCATCGGTCGTAACGCGCAGGGGCGCCTGCGCGTGCAGGGCTTCGACGTGCAGCTCACGCTCGGCGTGCCGGCGGCGCAACTGGAGCACTTGGACCGCGTGCTGGCCCAGTTCGAGGATTTCTGCACCGTGGCCAGCAGCGTGAGTCAGAGCATTCCGCTGGCCATCACGGTGCGCGATTCGACCGGCCAGCAACTCAAGTAAGAGGCGCACCATGCCCGCATCCGCCAAAGCCAAACCGAAGATGGACAAGCCGAGCAAGGTGCCGGACTTGCCCGAAGGCTGCGCGCCCACGGCCTTGACCGACAGCGAGGCCCGCACCGACGTGCTCAACCGCCTGCGCCGCGCCGAAGGCCAGCTGCGCGGCATCCAGCGCATGATCGAAGACGGCGAGGGCTGCCTGAAGATCGGCCAGCAGTTCAGTGCCGTGCGCAAGGCGCTGGACAGCACCTACCTGCGCATGACGGTCTGCTTCATGGCGCAGGAGCTGGAGCAGCGCCTGGCGCCGGGCGAGCAGCAGAAGGCCGAGCTGGGCGAGATGCTGAAGGACATGGAGACCCTGCTGGCCCGCATGGGGTGATGCGGGCTGCTCGTCGAGCAGCGCACGGGGGGAATCCGACTACCAGGCTCAGGTATTGTTGACGCCGCTGGGCGTAGGCATGATCATTCGTCACGTTTCGCAACAGAAACGTAGTTTCACTAAAGAAACAAGGATGCATCATGGTCACACCCACCCAACCAGTCCGTTACGAGTGTCCGCAGGGGATGAACCTCGCCCAGTGGATGAAAAGCCGTGTGGCGACCCGCGCCACGCGCCGCTATGACTGGGAGGCGCTGAAGTTCCAGGCCGACCTGGATCCCAAATACCGCCGTGCCCAGATGCGCTACGTCGGTACCGGTGCCACCGGCGTTGCGAGCGACGAAAACACGGTACCGGCGGAACACTTTACTTTCTCCACCATGATCCTGCCGGCCGGCGCCGAGGGGCCGCTGCATATCCACACCGACGTGGAAGAGGTGTTCTTCGTCCTGCGTGGCCGTGTGCGCCTGATCGCCGAGCTCAACGGCGAAACCTGGGAGATGGAAGCCGGCGAGCGCGATCTGATCTCGTGGCCAGTCGGCGTGTACCGGGGCGTCCAGAATATCGGTGACGAAGAGGCGCTGATGTGCGTCATCGTGGGCAGTCCCAAACCGGTCACGCCCACCTACCCGCCCAGCCATCCGCTGTCCAAGGTCAAGCGGTAACCTCCCCCAAAGCACACGAAGGATTGAGCATGAGCGTTCTGGGCATCGACGAGATCACGCTGGCGTCGCAGGATCTGCCGCGGTGCAGGCAGTTCTGTCTGGACTGGGGTATGACGCTGAAGACCGAGTCGTCCCAGGAACTGGTGTTCGAGACGCTCAACGGCTGCCGCGTCGTCGTGGCGCATCCCGACAGGCCGGGCTTGCCCGCTGGCATCGAGGCCGATCCGACCGTGCGCGAAGTGGTCTGGGGCGTGGAGACCCAGGTGGACCTCGACCTCTATGCGGACCGCATGCGCAACCAGCCGGGCTTCGTGCAGGCTTATGGTCGCGCAGGGTGCACGGACCCGACCGGTGTCGCCGTAAGGGTGCAAGTCAGCCGCAAGCATCCGGTGGAGATCGCGTGCGCGCAGACCAATACGTGGAACGAGCGTACGCGCGTCAATTCACCCAGTCCGGCCTACGAGCGGGCAATGCCCATCGAGGTGGGCCACATCGTCTTTTTTGTCACCGACCTCGCGGCGACCACCCGCTTCTATGAGGAGGTGCTGGGCTTCGTCGTGTCGGACCGCTACCCGGGCCGGGGCAGTTTCATGCGCTGTGCACCGCGTGGCGGCCACCATGATCTGTTCCTGCTACAGCCGCCAGAGCCACGCAAGGGCCTGAACCATGTGGCCTTCACCGTGCGCGATGTGCACGAGGTCTTCGGCGGCGGCATGCACATGTCGCGTTGCGGCTGGGACACCGAGCTCGGTCCTGGCCGCCACCCCATTTCCTCCGCCATCTTCTGGTACTTCGACAGCCCCGCGGGAGCGCTGTGGGAGTACTACACCGACGAAGACGAACTCACGGCCGAGTGGCAGCCGCGCGAATTCACGCCCGGCCCCACCGTGTTCGCCGAATGGGCCATCAAGGGCGGCATCGACGGCACCACGCGGCGACAGAAAGATGCCGCTGCGCCCAGTGGCCGCTTCATGACCGACAAGCCCAAACAATGAACTTCACAGCAGGACGACCGCAACCAAGGAGTTGAGCATGGCCCATCGCACTCTTTACAACGAGACCCACCAGAACCGCACCGCACCCCCGACCGCCTACGAAAGCCTGTTGGGCGACAGCATCGAGCGCGCCTACGCCGCCGGCATCCACGACCTCGAAGGCCTGGTGGCCTATCTCAACAGTGCGGGTCCGGCCGGCCCCAACGGGCAGCCGTGGACGACCGACAGCTATTGCAAGGAAATGGCGCGTCTGGGCGCCTGAACAGGAGACAAGCATGAATGCATCCGTCATCAATTTCCAGCAGGACCCGGTTGATGCCGCGCTGGAGCGCGGCCTGAAGGACCTGTGGTTCCCGGTCTGCCCCTCGAGCTTCATCAAGGAAAGCCCGATCTCGCTGCGCCGCCTAGGCTACAAGATCGCGCTGTGGCGCGACCAGGCCGGCAAGCTGCATGCACTCGAGGACCATTGTCCGCACCGCGGCGCGCCGTTGTCCATGGGCGTGATCCTGGGCGACCGCATCGCCTGCCCCTACCACGGAGTCGAGGTGCGTGAAGACGGTGTCGTCACGCGCGTGCCCGGCAGCCCCGGGTGCAAGCTGGAGGGCAAGCATGCCACCCGGCGCTTCCATGTGACCGAGTCCAACGGCGCGGTCTTCCTGTTCAACGCCACCGACCCGAACCTGGAAACGCCGCCGGCGCTGGAGCTGCCCGAGCAACTCACCTCGCCCGAATGGTCGTCCTTCCTCTGCTACGTGGAGTGGGGCTGCGACTACCGCTACGTGATCGACAACGTCATGGACCCCATGCACGGGGCCTATCTGCACAAGCAGTCGCACACCATGAGCGAAGGCGAGATCAGTGCAGAGTTCCAGATTCGGGACCTGCCTGATGGCTTCATCTTCGAGAAGAAGGGCCAGCGTGACATCAACTTCGACTGGACCGAGTGGTGCGAGAAGGGCAACATCCACACCATGCGGCTGGAGATCCCCTACCCGAAGACCGGTGGCCCTGGCGGCAACTTCACCATCGTCGGGTCGTTCGTACCCTGCGAGAAGAATGTCACCGGCGTGTTCTTCTGGCGCTGCCGCAAGGTGGAGGGCTGGATGCGCGACACCTGGCGCTTCCTGTACAAGAACCGCCTTGAGGCGCGCCACTGGCATGTGCTGGAGCAGGACCGGGTCGCGGTGGAGGCCATGGAGCCCAACGCCAACCTGCGCGAATTCCTCTACCAGCATGACATGGGCATCGTGCGCCTGCGCCGACGCCTCAAGACGCTCGCCCAGCAGCAGGTCGACAAAGCCCAAGACGCCGTCGCCGCATGAGCGAGACCTTGTCCGTCTACGTCCATGTTCTGCGCTACGAGGCGCAGGACATCACCAGCGTTGAGCTGCGTCCGGTGGCTGGGGGGGCGTTGCCTGCCTTCGCGGCCGGGGCCCACGTCGACCTGCACCTGCCCAACGGCATGGTGCGCAGCTATTCCCTGCTCAACGCGCCCGGCGAGACGCACCGCTATGTGGTGGCCGTGCTCAAGGACCCGAAGAGCCGTGGCGGTTCGCGCTGCGTGCATGAGCAGCTGCGTGTGGGCATGAAGCTGCCCATCAGCGCGCCGCGCAACAACTTTCCGTTGCACGAAGATGCCGCTCACACGGTGCTGGTCGCGGGGGGTATCGGCGTGACGCCCATCCTGTGCATGGCGCAACGGCTGCGCCAGCTGGGCCGCTCGTTCGAGATCCTCTATTTCGCGCGCAGCCGGCAGAGTGCGGCGTTCCAGGACGAGATCAAGGCGCTGGGCGTGCCTGTGCACTGGCATTTCGACGCCGAGGCGGGTGGACCGCCCGACCTCCGGCAGCTGCTGGCCTCGCGCCAGGGTGGCGCAGCAACGCACTATTACGCCTGCGGTCCTGGCGTGATGCTAGACAGCTTTGTGCAGCTGTGCGAGGAGCTCGGCTACCCCCATGCCCACATCGAGCGCTTCGCGGCGGTCGAGGTGGCGGCATCCGCCGATGCCCGCCAGACCTATACCGTGGAGTTGCGCCGCTCCGGTCGCACGCTGACGGTGACGCCGGGAAAATCGCTGCTGATGACCATCTTGGCCGAGAAGATCCATGTGGAGCACAGTTGCGAGGAAGGCATCTGCGGCGCCTGCGAGACGCGGGTGCTCGAAGGCCTGCCCGACCACCGCGATTCCGTGCTCAGTCCGGCCGAACACGCGGCCAACAAGAGCATGATGGTCTGCGTCTCGGGCTGCAAGTCCGAACGGCTGGTACTCGACCTTTGACGTGAGGCTGCGGGGTCACCCGCAGCCTGCTCCTGCCTGCGACTCAGGCCAGCGGCACGTTCCAGGCGTCGTAGCCGTAGACCCAGTCGGCGTTACCCTGGCCCTTCATCCACTGGTTGCCGCGCGAACCGATCTGGATCTTCGCGGTGCGCTCCTTGCGGGCGTGTTCGTAGCGCACCAGGGCTGACGGCACCTGGTCGCGATGGGTCACGTCGGCCAGCGCGCGGCCCAGCACCACCGCGTCTTCGATGGCCATGCCCGCACCCTGCGCCATGAAAGGCAGCATGGGGTGGCAGGCGTCGCCGAGCAGCGTGACATTGCCCACTGACCACTGCGGCATCGGGTCGCGTTCGTACAGCGCGCTCTTGAGTGTGCTGTCGCATGCATCGAGCAGGGCGCGTGCCTCCGGGTGGAAATCCTTGTAGAAGCCACGCAACTCGTTCACGTCCCCTGGACTGGTCCAGGACTCCTCGGTCCAGCTGTCCTGGCCCGTGGTGGCGAAGATGAAGGTCTCCTTGCCTTGGTTGAGCGGAAAGGTCACGATCTGGCTGTGCGGGTTGGGCCCCCACCACTTGGTGAAGGCCTCGATCTCGGGTACCTGCTTGACGCGTTCGGTGGGCACCACGGAGCGGAAGGACACAACGCCCGTGAACCGCGGGTGTTCCTCGCCGAACAGGGCCGTACGCACACGCGAGTGGATGCCGTCAGCGCCCACCACCACGTCGAATACCTCCTCGCCGCCGTCCTCGAACGCGAGGTGCACACCCTGTTCGTCCTGGCGCACGGACCGCACGCGCTTGTCAAAACGGATTTGCTCCAACGGAAACTGTTCGGCCAGCGCTGCCAGGATGTCGGCGCGGTGGATGGTGACTTGCGGCGCGCCATACTGCTGCTCGGCCGTGTCACCCATGGCCAGGCGCGAGGTCTCCTTGCCGGTGTCCCAGTCGCGGCTGATGCGGAACGTCGGGCGTGCGCCCAGGCGGCGGATGGCCGGGCCTGCACCCAGCCCATCGATCGCGCGCACCACGTTGGGCGTCAGGTTGATGTCCGCACCCACACGCGAAAAGCCCTTGGCTTGTTCGAACAACGCGACTTCATGCCCTTGCTGGCGCAGTGCGATGCCCGCCGCCAACCCACCCACGCCGCTGCCGGCGATAGCAATGCGAAGTTTTCCCATCATTTGGTTCTCGGTTTGATGTTTCAGAAAACACCGGGGAACGAGCCACCGTCGAGCAGCAGGTTCTGGCCGTTGATGTAGCCTGCATGCAGGCTGCACAGGTAGGCGCAGGTGCGCCCCAGTTCCTCCGGACGGCCGAAGCGGTGCGCCGGGTGCTTGGCCAGGCGGTTGGCGCGTGCCTGCTCCGGCGTGATGCCTTCACGCTGCGCCTGCGCGGCAAAGTTGCCTGCGAGCCGTGCGGTGTCAAAGGTGCCCGGCAGCAGGTTGTTGATGGTCACGCCGCGTGCCACCGTCGTGCGTGCCAGTCCGGCGACGAAGCCAGTCAGGCCGCTGCGTGCGCCGTTGGACAGGCCCAGCCCGTCCACAGGTGATTTGACGGCGCTGGAGGTGATGTTGATGATGCGGCCCCAGCCGCGCGCCATCATGCCGTCCACCGTGGCCTTGATGAGTTCTATGGGTGCGAGCATGTTGGCGTCCAGCGCCTTGACCCAGGTCTCGCGGTCCCACTGCCGGAAGTCGCCCGGGGGCGGGCCACCGGCGTTGGTGACGACAATGTCGAAGTCCGGATGCGCCGCGAAGATGCGCGAGCGACCCTCTGCGCTCGTCACGTCGGCGCTCACCCAGTCCACCGGGCCGGTCCCCAGCGCGGAGAGCCGTGCAGCGGCCTCGCGCAGCGGGCCCTCGGTGCGGGCGACGATCACCACGTGCACGTCTTCGCGTACCAGCGCTTCCGCGCAGGCATAGCCCAAGCCGGCGCTCGCGCCGCAAACGAGCGCTTTTTTTCCTGAAATGCCGAGATCCATGGACGCTTTCCTACCCCTGTGCCCAAGGCATGGGGTTTTCGTTCAGGCCGAAGTAGAAGCTCTTCTGGCTGGTGTATTCGAGGATGCCCAGTCGCCCCTTCTCCTGGCCGTAGCCGCTCATCTTCACGCCGCTGAAGGGCGTGCTGATGGAGAAGACCTTGTAGGTGTTGACCCAGACCGTGCCGGTCTGCAGGGCGCGGCCGATGCGCCAGGCGTTCTTGAAGTCGCGCGTCCAGATGCCCGAAGCCAGGCCGAACATGTTGTCATTGCACTGGGCGATCAGGTCGGCCTCGTCTTTCCACGGCAGCAGCGCCAGCACCGGGCCGAAGATCTCCTCCTGGCACATCCGTGCACTGTTGGGCAGGCCTTCGAATACGGTGGGCAGGTAGTAGCTGCCGGCGTCGTAGTAGCCGCCCGTGGGGCGCTTGCCGCCGCACAGCAGCATGCCGCCTTCATCCAGACCCATCTGGACATAGCGCTCGACGCTCGCGCGGTGGCCCATGTTGACCAGTGGGCCCATCTGGGTGTCTTCATGCGACGGATCGGCCACACGGAGTGCCTGCGCACCGGCCAGCAGCCGCGACTTGAACTCCTTGTAGACGCTCTCGTGCACAAAGGCGCGCGAGCCCGCGATGCAGGATTCACCCGATGAACTGAAGATGCCATAGAGCACGCCGGCCACGGCGTGGTTCAGGTCGGCGTCGGGCATGACGATGGTGGGCGACTTGCCGCCCAATTCCAGCGAGGTCGGCATCAGCTTCTCCGCGGCCAGGCGCTGGATGCCCATGCCGACCGTGGTGCCGCCCGTGAAGGCGATGCGTTTCACCAAAGGGTGCTTGACCAGTGCGTCGCCGACCACTGACCCCTTGCCGGGCAGCACGCTGAGGATGCCGTCGGGCAGGCCGGCCTGCTGCGCGATGCGCGCGAGTTCCAGGCCCAGGCGGGGGGTGATTTCGGCCGGCTTGACCACGATGGCGCAGCCGGCGGCCAGTGCTGGCGCGATCTTCTGCGCCTCGGAAGCGATGGGGCTGTTCCAGGGCGTGATGGCGCCCACCACGCCCAGCGGTTCGTGCACGCTCATGCTCACGTAGTCGCCACGTGCCGGCGTGACGGTGTCTTCCCAGGTTTCTGCCGCGGCGGCAAAGAACTGGAAGGTGCCCGCCGCGCTGGCTACCAGCGCACGGCATTCCTTGATGGGCTTGCCGTTGTCCAGGCGTTGCAGCTGTGCGAGCTCCTCACCGCGCTCGCGGATGCCCTGGGCGATGCGGTAGAGGATGCCGGCGCGCTCATGGTGCCTGAGACCGGCCCAGGAGGGCTGCAGGCGGGCGCGTTCGGCGGCCTGCACGGCCTCGTCGACGTCAGCGGCCGTGGCCGCATGCAGCTCTGCAACCGTGCTGCCGTCGTGCGGGTAGTCGGTGGTGTACCGCGGGCCGGAGGCGTCGCGCCAGCGACCGGCGAAATAGCTCTGGAGGTATTCGGTCATGGTGGTGCTCTCAGATCGTGACCGCCAGCGTGCGGTTCTGCAGGAAGCGCAGCGCAGAAAGCACGGTCAGCGCCGATGTCTTCGGGTTGTCGGGCAGGGGCTTGCCGCGCATGATGATCTTCATCTCGCCAAAGGCGCCGCGCACGTCGATCTCGTGGATGTTGTCGCTCACGGTCGGGTCGGCGATCAGTCTCACGCGGGTCGCATCCAGACCCAGACCGGCCAGCGATACCGTGGCCGACACATTGGCATTCTTGGGGTACAGGCGGGCCGAATCCCGGGCCGTACCTTCGAGGATGACGGTGGGTTCCCGCAGGCTGTCCAGGTCCACCACCTCTTCGGCCGGCGTGCCGCGCCATCCCGTGGGTGGCTTGCGGCCGGTGTAGGTCACGCTCTCCAGCCCGGCGATGCGTGCGGCGGCGATGGCGTCCACGCCGCCGACCGCGCCCGCGAGCAGGTGCACCTGGGTCTGGCCCTGTGCCGCGGCATCGGCCAGCTGTTCAGGCAGGCCGGCTTCGGACAGCGCGCCGGAGGACAGCACGGCGCATTCCACGCCGCGTCGCAGCGCGGGGATGACATGCTCGGTCAACGCCTGATGGCCGGCGCATTCAAGCACCAGGCCTGGATCGGCAGGCACCGCGCTGACGACCTGGGTCGGACCGGCCTCGGCGCGCGCTTGCGCGGCGTGGGCTTCGGGCACCACGATGGTGGCAATCTGAAGTCCGGGGATCGCCTGCGCGCGCTGGAACAGCGAGCGACCGATGGCGCCGAAGCCGATGAGTGTGACGCGCTGTACAGGCATGCGGAACTCCTCAGTCTTTCTTCGGCGGGCCGGCGAACTTGACGGCAAACGGGCCCCAGGTGGCCATGTCGATCTCCAGCACCACGGGGCCACGTACCGCGAGGGCCTGCTGCAGCACATCGCGTACCTGCGACGGCTGGGTCGCCAGGAAGTGGGGCACCTTCATGCTGGCGCACAGCTGCGCGAAGTCCGGTGTATGCAGTTCCACATAGCAATGGCGGCTGCCGTAGATGTCGTCCTGGATGTTCTTGATCACGCCATAGCGGCGGTCGTTCATCACGATGAAGAGCGCGTCCGCCTGCTCCTGCGCCGCACAGGCCAGTTCGCCCACGTTGAGCATGAAGCCGCCGTCGCCGCTGAGCACCACGGTCTTGCGCTGCAGCTGGTGCTCCTGGTTGGCCACAGCCACGCCCACGCCCATGGCCAGCCCCTGCCCGATGCCACCACCCAGCGCGTGCACGCTGGCACGCGGGTGATTCAGCACGGGCGCGCGGTTGCCCCACATGCTGTTGGACAGCGTGATGTCACGTACCCACCACAGCTGCGGCCCCACCACCTCGCTGACGGCATTCTTGAGCTGCACATAGTTGCCCAGCGTGTTGTCCACGGCGTTCTCCGCCTGCTGGCGTGTCTTGCGTACGTCGGCGGCAAAGACCGGGTCCACCTTGAGCCGGCCTTCGAGCCGGTCGGCCAGCGCGCGCAGCGTGAGCGCGGCGTCACCGTGCACGAACAGTTCGGTCTCGTAACCCCGGTTCTCGGCCAGCACGTTGGCATCGATGCGGTAGCGCGTGGCCGGCAGCTGCAGGTGGTAGTTCAGCGTCTCGTTGCTACGCAGGCGCGAGCCCACGACCAGCATGGCGTCCACCGAGCGGTAGAACTCCTCGGTCGGCTTTTGCAGGTTGTAGGCCGCGAGGGACATCGGATGGTCCTCGGGAACGATGCCGCGCCCTTGTACCGACGTGACCACGGCAAAGCCCATGCTCACAAGGCGCGCAGCTTCGGCGCCCGCGCCGCGGGCGCCGCCGCCCAGCCACAGCAGGGGCCGGCGGGCCTGGGCGAGCTGTTCGGCGAGCTGGTCCACCAGGCGAGCATCGGGCTGCACGGGCGTCACACGCACCGGCGACAGGTCGGCCGGCAGTGGCATAAGCATCTTCTGCACATCGATCGGAATCTCGATGCTCACCGGCCCGCATGGCGGCGTCTGCGCCACACGCACGGCCTCGCGCAGCGTGGCCAGGGCCGTCTCGGGGTTGCGGATGCGGAAGGCGTCCTTGCCCACGGCCTTGAGCATCGCGACCTGGGCCGGATGCTCGTGGATATAGCCCAGGTCGCGGTCCAGGTAGGGGGACTCGATCTGGCCCGTCAGGTGCAGCAGCGGCGTGCCGGCTGTCAGGGCCTCGACCATGGCGCCCGCGGCATTGCCGCAGCCCGTCCCGGTGCTGGTGACACAGACGCCCAACGTGCCGCTGACGCGCGCATAGGCGTCAGCCATGTTGCAGGCGCCAGCCTCGCCACGGGAGGAGACGAAGCGGATCGCCTGCCGACGGTGAAACGCGTCGAGGATCGGCATGTTGTGGATCGAGATCACACCGAATGCCGCCTTGACGCCGCATTGTTCAAGGAAGCGCGCCACGAGCTCGCCGACGGTGATGGTGGTGGGTTGTTTCATGTTTCAGAGGGTTTGGGGGTCGCGTCCCCGGTTGCCGACAGGCAGGTGGCTGATGCGTTCCGACAGCTGCTGGGCTGCCTGCAACACCAGCGAAACCAGGGTTTGCAGGCGCTCGGCCGGGATGGATGGCGAAGCCATCGACAGCGACACCGTCGCCGCCACCTTGCCGTCTTCGTTGAACACCGGCGCGGCAATGGTGGAGATGCTGGCCTCGAAGCCGCCTTGGCTCACGGAATAGCCCTGGGCCCGCGCTTCGTCCATCAATTTCTTGAGTGCGGGCAGTGTGGTCGGCGTACGGGGGGTGTAAGCGGGCAGCGAAGCCTCGGGATAAAGCTGCGCCAGCTCGGCCAGGCTGAGGTCGGACAGCAGCAGCCGGCCCAGCACGGTGGCGTGCGCAGGCAGCCGGGCGCCCACCTGGATGGCATGGAACACGGCATTGACGCCAGGCGCCTTGGCAATGCAGACCACGTCACGGCCGTCCCGCACCATGATATGGGCTGATTCACCACTGCGGTCGCGCAGCGACTCGATGATGGGCCGGCCCAGTTCGGTCAACTCCATTGACGCGAGCAGCTCGAAGCCCAGGCGCAGAACGCCCAGGCCCAGCTTGTAGCTGGTGCCGTCGCTACCCCGTTCGATGAAGCCACCGGCTTCCAGGGTGCACAGCATGCGAAACACCGAGGCACGTGGCAGATCCAGGCGTCGCGCCAGCTCGGCGCCGCTGAGCTCACGTTCGTTGCGGTTGAACTGCATCAGCAGTTGCAGGCCGCGCGCCAGTGCAGGCACGAGGTAACGGTCATCCGTCGGCGGGGGGGAGGTAGGTGATGTGCTCATGAGGCGTTTACAAATCCAAGCAGGGCGTTGACCGGGTCAGGTGCTTCCAGCGTGCAGATATGGCCTACCGGGCCCAGGCTGACGCGCGCGGTGTGTGCTTGCGCGGCTGCACGGTCGCATTGCGCCGGTGGCGTGATGGTGTCGGCCTCGCCGCTGGCCACCCGCACCGGGCAGGTCACCCGCGCCAGGTCTTGCAGCAACGTGGCGCCGGCCAGCATGTGGGTGGCCTGCGTGTAGCCGGCCACGTTGATGCGGGCCACGTTGTCTCGCACGGCGTCCACCACGTCCGCCGGCGCATCCGGTGCAAGCATGGCGGCGCTGCGCGTGGCCGCCATACCCGACGGCCCCAGCTTGGCGAGCATGGCCAGGCGGTCATCCCGCTTTTTGTTGCGTTCCTCGGCCGGTGCGTCGCCGTAGCCCAGCGCGGGCGACAGCAGGACCAGGCCCCGCACGCGTGCCGGCTGCAGCGCGGCCGCACTGGTGGCCATCAATGCGCCCAGTGAGTGCCCGACCAGCACCACGGGGGCCGAGGCGTTCAATGCGTCCAGCCAGTCCCACAGGCGCTGCGCGTAGTCGGCTGCGGTGGGCTGCGCTGGCGCCAGGGCGGTGCTCTGACCATAGCCCGGCGCGTCCCAGGCCAGCACGTGCAATCCGGCGCGGGCGGCGGCCTGAAGCTGATAGGCCCAGTTGGAAGACGATGAGCTGATGCCGTGCAACAGCACGTGCGTAGGCGCCGCGACGCCGCCAGAGCTGCGGTATGCCACCGTGCCTTGAGGCAGGTGACAGTGCTGCAGCGCGAACGGGTGCAGTGCGTTCTGGGGCGGCTGGCGCATCGGCTTGCTTTGTGGAGGTGAGGGGATCAGCGCTTGATCTTCGACAGCGGCGAATCGGGCGGGTAGACCGGCGTGATGGGCTTGGGGGCGCCCAGCATGACGCACATCAACGCATCCTCGTCCCCGATGTTGTGCTCTTCGCGGTAGACCCCTGGGGGGACCGAGATCAGGTCACGCTCACCCAGCGTCGCCTCCCATTTCTGACCGTCCTTTTCGCAGACCACGCGCATGCTGCCGCGCAGGACAAAGAAGATTTCCTCCACGTCGTAGTGGATGTGCGACGGACCGATATTGCCGGCCGGGATGACCATGGTGGAGAAGGTGAAGTGGGCCGCGGGGACGGTGTTGCCATCCTTGGCGACGCCGGTGCCGCCGGTGCCCACGTAGCGCATCTGTGCACGGCGGTACTTCGGGTCAAAGTCAGCCTGGAACTTCAGCGCGTCCCAGTCGTAGCGGCGGGTGGACTTGCGGGCCACGCGCGACTCCATCCACTCGGCAAAGCTCTGGCCGGCCTGCTGCAGCATGCTGGCCTGGATCTCTGCCTCGGGCGGGATGTTGGCGTCGAGCAGGCCGCGTTCGTTGAACACGGGCTGGTTGGCGGCGATGGCCTGGTTGGGCAAGGGTGCGTTCATGTGCAAGTTTCCTCAGTCAGTGCATGACGAAGCCGCCGTTGACGGGCAGCAGTTGTCCAGTGATGAAACCGGCGCCGCGCGTCAACAAGAACAGCGCGGCGGCGGTCACGTCTTCGGGGACCTGCGGGCGTGGGATGGCACGGCCCCGCAGGTAGTAGTCGTGCCGTTCCTGCGGCACGTATTCGGTGGCTTCCACCAGCGTCAGGCCGGGGGCGATGGCGTTGACGGTAATGCCGTCGGCGCCGAGTTCGCGCGCCATGCTGTGGGTCATGGCAATCACGGCGCCCTTGCTCGCCACATAGGCCAGCAGTTTCGGCGCACCCCACAGCGCGGTGTCGGAGGCCAGGTTCACCACGCGTCCGCTGCCGCTGGCGGCCAGGTGCGGACGTGCCGCGGCGGTGACCAGCCAGGTGCCGCGAACGTTCACATCCATCACGCGGTCCCAGGTGTCCACCGCCAGCTCGTCCATGGTCTTGCCGCCGGAGCTGGTGATCGCGCCGTTGTTGATGACGCCATCGAGTCCACCCAGCGCCTTTGCTGCAGCCTCCACGCCAGCGCGGATGCCCTGCGGGTCGCCCAGGTCCATGGGCACGTAGCTGGCAGCGGACCCCAGTTCCTGCGCAAGGGCCTGGCCGCGCTCGTGCAGTACATCGCTCAACGCCACGTGTGCGCCGGCGGCCACCAGAGCCCGAGCAAAGCTTTCGCCCAGGCCGCGCGCAGCACCCGTGACGAGCACGCGGCGTCCATCGAGGCGGATTTCGGGAGTTACTGTGTCCATGGAGTTTCAGTGCCCACGGTTCGCGCCGGGCAGGTAGTGCAGCACGCGGCGCTCGGCATAGACCACGGCGTAGTAGGCGGCGATGCCGATCACCGTCAGTGCGCCGATCACGACGAACACGCCGGCCGTATTGCCCTCACCCTCAAGGAAGACCAGCAGGTAGCCCAGGCCCATGTTGCCGCCCACCAGCTCGCCAACCACCACGCCGATCACGGCCAGCGTGCTGGCGATGCGCAAGCCCGAGAACAGGGGCGGCAGGGTGGTCGGGAACTCGACCATGCGGAACACCTGGAAGCGCGTCGCCGAGAAGGAGCGTGCCAGATTGATCAGATCGCCATCCATGGCGCGCATGGCCGACAGCACATTGATCAGCACAGGGAAGAACACGATGAGGATGGCCACCAGGATCTTGGGATAGACCGTGTAGCCCAGCCACATCACGAACAGCGGCGCAAAGGCCACCTTCGGTGCGATCTGCAGCGCCAGCAGGTAGGGCGACAGTACCGCTTCCACCCGGGGCGAGACGCCCAAGGCGTAGCCGATCAGTGCGCCCAGTGCCGAACCGAGCACGAAGCCCACCACGACTTCCAGGCTGGTGATGCCCGCATGCCAGAGCAGGCGTTCGGCACCCCAGATGCGGACGGCTTCTTCGCACACCTTGCTGAACGGCGGCAGTACGAAGGCCGGCACACCGAGCAGACCAGGCAGGAATTCCCACGCCAGGAGGAAGACGGCCAGAACGGCCAAGCTCCAGAGTGAGGTGACGAGTTTTTCGTTCCGCATATGAGGCTTTCCGTCGTCGGCTTACTTGATGAACTGGTTGGTGTACAGCTCGTTGACGGGCGTCTCCTTCGGTACCACGCCGTTGCTGACATAGAACTTCTGCAGCTCTGCCAGGCGGCCCTGGTCGATCTGGCCCGGCGTCTTCTGGCCGGCATAGACGAACCGGTTGTACATGTCGAAGGTGCGCAGGATGGAGGTTTCCTTGCCGGCGTGCGCCGTCACGTGCTTGACGTAGACCTCGGTGGCGCCACGCGGGTCGGCCATGATGTCCTTCATGCCCTTGAGCGTGGCGCGCACCAGCTTCTGGATCAGCTCCGGGTTCTTCTGGATGGTCTCGTCGGAGGCCAGGATGGCCTGGGCCATGCTCTTGAAGTAGGTGTCCGCCGGCATGATCTCCACCTGTGCGCCAGCGTCCATGGCACTGGTGATCCAGTCGGGTACGGCGGCCATGGCGGTCGCCTTCTTGCTGGCGAACTGCTGCCATACACCGGCAGGACCCGCCGCCTGGATGTTCAGGTCGTTCTTGGTCAGCCCCACCTTGCTCAGCATGCCCAGCAGCGCGTAGTAGGTGGTGTCGGTGTAGGCCAGCACGGTGACCGTCTTGCCCTTGAGGTCCGCCGGACTCTTGATCTTTTCGTCGCGGTGGCTGACGAGCTGTGTCAGCGAGCCGGCGCCGAGCACCGCCACGGCCTTGACCGGGATGCCCTGGGCGCGCGCGATGATGGGCGTGTCACCGATGGCGCCACCGATCACCGCGTTGCCCGCGCCGATCTGCTTGGCCACGTCCACCCCGCCCCGTGCGGTGACGAACTTCACGTCCAGGCCTTCATCCTTGTAATAGCCCTTGGCCTGCGCGAGCATCCACGGGCCAAACGCCGGCAGCGTGCCGGGCGCGGGCAGCAGGTAGGTGATTTCCTGCAGCGGCTGGGCCATGGCGGTACCGCCGTTCAGGCCGAGGGCGGCCGTCATCAGCAGGCCCAGCAGGGCGCGGCGAGAGTGCGAGGGCGTGAATGCGATCTTCATGGAGGCTCCGTTTCTGCCAGTGATAGGCGTTTAAGAAGGGGAAGCTGAGGACAGGGAAATCAGTGGACGTCGGCGCTGGCGTCGAGCTTGAGCAACTCCATCAGTTGGCTCACATAGTGGCCAACGCTGTCGTGCTTGCGTCGTTGCATCGGGTTGTGACGGTCGGGAATGTCGACCTTGATTTCCTCGATGATGGTGCCCGGGCGCTCGCTCATCACCAGGATGCGGTCTGACAGGGCGACCGCTTCAGCAAGGTCATGCGTGATGAACACCACAGTCTTGCCTTCGGCGTGTACGGTACGTGCGAGATCCTGCTGCAGGATCATCTTGGTCTGTGCATCCAGCGCGGAGAACGGCTCGTCCATCAGCAGGACCAGTGGGTCCACTGCCAGCGTGCGGGCCATGGCGGCTCGCTGGCGCATGCCACCGGAGAGCTGGTTGGGGTAGTGGTGCTCGAACCCTTTGAGGTGGCATTGCTCCAGGAGGCGCGTGGCCACGGCACGCCGCTCGGCAGCCTTTACTTTGCGAAGTTCCAGCCCGAACTCCACGTTCTGCGCGATGGTGCGCCAAGGCATCAGCAGGTCCTTCTGCAGCATGAAGGCTACATGCTTGTTGGGGCCGGATACCGTTTCGCCTCCCACCTTGACCGTTCCCGCCGAAGGGCGCGACAGGCCTGCACCCATGTTCAACAACGTGCTCTTGCCACATCCCGACGGGCCGATGATGGAGACGACCTCGCCCTCGGCGATGGAGATGTTGACATTGCGCACCGCCAGCACCTCGGCCGACTTGTTGCGCGCGGGAAAGCGCTTGTCCACCCCGATAAACTCGATAGCGGGACGCTTTGGGGGCTGCTGTGAGGTGTTCATGTGGCGGCTGAGTTTGTTTTACATAGGAAACGCAGATTCACTAAGGAATCAATGCTACACCCCTCCCCGAGAAAACCATCAAAATCCGAGATAAATACTGGGATATTTGGCGTGTGCCCGCGTACGGCACAGCCGTCCCGTGGCGATGCAGGAAAGGTGGCAAGGTATGCAGGTCATCAGGCTCGACCGCTGGTCGTCGTTCGTGGAGCAGATTCACGCTCTCAATGGCTGGGCGTTTCGCGGGGAGGTGTTGGCACACTGGCCGCTGTACACGTCGCTGGCGCGTCGGCTGCAGAATTACTGTCCCGACCGCACTCTCTGGCCGCTACGTGAGGCGCGGGCCTTGCGCATCTTTCGCCGCAAGGCCCACAACTACCTGCCCGACCATGCCGCCTTGCGTGACGATCTACGCAGTCTGGCGTTGATGCAGCCCCACGGTGCCCCGACGCGGCTGCTGGATTTCACCAAGTCGCCCTATGTGGCTGCCTTCTTCGCGATGGACAACGCTGTCGATGAATGCGCTGTCTATGCGCTCAACACCCCGCGCCTCTGGTCGGCCACGCCGGCATATGACAAGACGTTCACCCGCGAGCAGATCGATCCCCGCGTGCCCGGCAACTACGAGAAATACTTCCTGCCCAACGCCTACCCGGTGGTCTGGTTTGGTGAGCCGTCGGAGATGGACCGCCGGCTTGTCGCCCAGTCGGGGCTGTTCGTCGTGCCGGGCCAGCTGGACCAGCCGCTGGAAAAGATCCTGGAGAGTTACGACGGCGGCGGAGAGCAGTTGCTGATCAAGTACGTACTGCCGGAGGGCATGCGCGCCGAGGCCATGGATGCGCTCTACCGCATGAACGTCACCAGTGCCAGCCTCTTTCCTGATCTCGAAGGCCTGGCCCGTGCCAGTGCCTATGAGCTGGAGGTCGTGTGGGACCGGCTGGTGGAGGATTACCGGCGCAAGGGGTGAGATGCCCGCGCCGACGTGCTGAACCGTCTTCGCTGCGTCAAGGGCGACCAGCGAGGCATCCAGCGCACGACTGAAGATGGCGACGGATGTCTGGCGAGCGGCCAGCAGTCAAGTGCCGCGTGCAAGGCGCTGAAGTAGCGCCTGACGCCTTGCACGGGTTGTATGTCAGGCGGCGTAGCGGGCGAAGGTCTGGTCGAGTGTATGCAGCCAGCGAGCTTGGTCCGCGGGCGGCGCAAAGCTGGCGCGCAGACTGTTGGCTGCCAGTACATGGGCGTGCTGCGCGTTCAACCCCAGCGCCGCGAAGGTCTGCCGGTAGTTGTCCAGCAGGTAGCCGCCGAAATAGGCCGGGTCGTCTGAGTTGAGGGTCACACACACGCCGGCCTCAAGCATGCGGCGCAGGTTGTGCTGTGTCAGGTCCTGAAAGACGCAGAGTTTGACGTTGGACAGCGGGCAGACCGTCAGCGGCATGCGGCTGACGATCAGGCGTTGCATGAGAGCCGGATCCTGTGTGGACTGCACGCCGTGGTCGATGCGTTCGACCTGCAA